>JAITEW010000217.1 GCA_031281855.1 Treponema sp. | reverse complement strand
GGCGGGCAATTCCCCGGACATCGCCTTCTGCCCCGGCACAGCCCAGGCTGTTGATCTTGCCCTTAAAGTATCCGCAGAAAACGGGATTCCCGCCCTTGGGGCCGGTTCGTTTTACCTTGCAGCGGAAATACGCCTGAGGATTTCAGGGAAAAACGTATGATCCGTCATGACATATTCCAGTTCCCTGCCGGTTTCGGGATCTCTGAAAGCGATTCCCTGGGCCATAAGGGCAAGAAAACCGCCCGGGTCTTTGGCGCCGCTGTAAACAGGATCGTTCAGAACAGGGAAACCTAGCCATGCCAGGTGGCAGCGGATCTGGTGGCGGAAACCGCGGCGTATCCTGACGCGGCAGCGGAAAACTTCTTCTTCGAAAGAAAGATCCTGTTCCTTTAGAGCTTCCGCTATTTCGGTGCAGTAAGGATTGCCCCTGTCCGCAGCGGTTTCCTTATGGCTCTTCTGTTTGGGATCAACAGGCCGTACTTCCTTCCGCCCGGGACCGTAAGGCCTGAAAAAACTTTCGACAAACGCCGCTCTTTCCGGGGGAAAGTCAAAGGGCCGCTGCGGAAAGCCCGGAAGGCCCGAAGAGGCCCGGCATACAAGGGCGCAGTATTCCTTGACAATACCGCCGTCCTGCTGCTGCTTCCAAAGGCTGTCATAGGTTTCCTGATTCCGCGCAACAAGCACAACGCCGCAGGTTTCATAATCCAGCCTGTGGAGAAGCCCCCCTTCGCCTGCTTTCACGCCCCTGATGTCCAGAATTTCAGGAAAGAAAGCGGCGCACCACCGGGTAAGGCTGCCGCCGCCGCGCAGGGGAACGGAGTGCATCTTTGGCGGTTTATAGGCCAAAAGATACGCCGGGGTTTCCTTTAGTATCCGGGGCTCTTTGAAACCGGAATTACCGTTCAGGACTTCCATTGTTTACAGGCGTTTACAGGATAACACAATCTTACGGAAACGGCAGGGAAAGGGGGTCCTGAAAGTCTCCTGTTCCCGGCGCCCCGGCAGAACAACGGAAAGCCTTTTAGCGTGGAGCATCAGCGTCGCATTGGGGAAAAGGGTGTCCGCTGAACCGTACAGGGGATCGCCCAGTATAGGATGCCCCAGGGCCTTGAGGTGCACCCGGATCTGGTGGGTGCGTCCTGTTTTGGGCCTGAGCAGAAGAAGCGAATACCTGCCCCACGCGGATACGGTTTTGTAGAGCGTAAGGCTCTTCTTCCCTTTGTCTTCTGAAACGGCGAAAAGTTTGCGGTTCCTGGGATTTCTGGCGATCCTGGTTTCTATGCGCCCCTGTTTTTCCTTCGGCGTTCCCTGCACCAGCGCGGCGTAGGTTTTTATTACCTTTCTTTTTCTGAACTGCCCTGCGAGGAATTCCAGGGCTTCGGCGTCCCAGGCGGCGATGATAAGGCCTGAAGTATCCTTGTCCAGACGGTGTACGATTCCGGGCCGCAGGCTGTTCTCCGGGCCGCCGCAAAAGCCGGAGGAACCGTCCGTTTTGGCAAGGCTCCTGTAAAGCAGGGCGTTAGCCAGGGTTCCGCGGTAATTTCCGGCGCCGGGATGAACCACCATGCCCTGGGCCTTGTTCACCACCACAGCGCGGCTGTCCTCGTAGATCACATCCAGCGGTATGTCCTCGGGTATAAGATCGGGAATAACCGCATCGGCCCATTGAAGCTCCAGGCTGTCTCCGGATTTAAGGATACGGGAAATTTTAACATCTTTTCCGTTGACCCTGGCCAGGAGCTTCCGGGCTCTGATCTGGGAACGTGTGAGGAGCTTGAGGTTTTCCGCGATATAGCGGTCCAGCCTGAGTTTCTCCGGGATGCCTTCTTCTACTATACAGGAATGCGAACACATCAGGAGCCCTGTTCCGCAGCCTGCCCGTCAGGCCCTTCGTCAGCTTCAGCGTCCAGAGGCCGCCTGATGATAATAGGGGTTCCCGCAGGGAGGCTGCGGATTTCCTTTTCCCGTTTATTGCGCTTGTAACGGAGAATCAGGTGGTCCGCTACGGCGATAAGCACCGAACCGCCTGCTGCTACTCCAAGGGTAGCAAGCTGTTCACGCTGGGTCAGCCCCACTGACCCTGCCGCCTTAACCGGCCATGGGGCGTAGCGCCTGTCCCAGCCATGGGAGGCTGAACGGTACATATCATAGGCGAAATTGGTAAAAAAGAAGGCGAAAGGGAAAGAACCGAAGGCTACGATTTCGCCTCTGCGCAGATCCTTGGCCCACTGGGGAAATCCGGTCATGTCGAAGGCTGCAGACGCGCTTGGGATTGTTGCCGGGGAACTCTGGGCCCAGGCGGCCCTTAAAGCGCAGAACGCAAAGAGGAGGGCGGCAAGAAAAACCGCTTTTGTTTTCATCAGCCTCTTTCTCCGAATATAGCGGTACCGATTCTTACCAGAGTCGAACCTTCCTCTACAGCCAGTTCAAAATCGCCCGACATTCCCATAGAGAGGCAGGGCCAGCCGCCTGAAAGGGGGAACCTTTTTTCCAGCCCATCCCGTGCTTCCCGGAGTCTGCGGAACGATGAGCGGATGGTTTTTTCGTCCTTTGAAAAAGGCGCCATGGTCATAAGCCCCAGGGGTTTAAGGCCGGGATACGAAACCGCTTTTTCTCCCCCCCGGTACAGGCTGTCGGTATCGGGAAAACCCGCCTTGCTTTCTTCGCCTGTATGCAGTTCCAGCAGGATCATTAAAGGCTTTTCCCTCCCTGCGGTCAAGGCCCCTAGTTCATCAATAAGAGAATCCCTGTCAACGGACTGTATGCAGTCAAAAAAAGCCGCCGCCTTTTTCGCCTTGTTCCGCTGGAGCGAACCGACAAGGTGAACCTCGACGCCGTCCCTGCCGTCTCCGCCTGAACGCCGCGTTTCGCGAAAGGCCGCGAATTTTTCCGTTCCTTCCTGGACCCGGTTTTCCCCGAAAAGGCGTATTCCCTGCTTAAAGGCTTCTTCGACAGCAGGAAGGGGATGGAATTTGGAAACCGCCATAAGCCGGATCTCCTCACGCTTCCTCCCGCTGCGAAGGCACGCTGCCGCAAGGCGTTCCTCAATCCGGGAAAGCCCGGCTTTTATATCATAGTCCATAGCTGCTTATCGACTCCACTGCTTCCGCAAGTGCGGCGAAATCTTCTACGCTCAGATTCTCGGCCCGCAGGTTTCCTGACAAGCCGCAGCGCCTGAAGGCTTCGTCCGCCGCGTCCTCTGCCGGTACCTTTACTATACAGGAAGAAACAAAAAAAAGCATGTTGTTTCTGATGGTTTTGCGGCGGGACGAAAAGAGCGCCCGTACCAGGGGGTGGAACAGACTTGACCGGTTTTTCCGGTCCTTTTCGGGTAGAAGTTCCAGCCTTAGCGCCTGGGAATCCACCCTTGGAGGGGGATAAAAAGAGCTGCCCTTAATAGCCGCAAGGGGAACTGTCCGGTAAACCGAGGCGCAGAGAACCGAAAAAGACGAATAGGTTTTCGTACCCCGCAGGGCGGCCATTCTGAGGGCCACTTCCTTTTGGACAGTTACCACTATACGGGGGAAATACCACTTTTTTTCGATAAAATCTGCAAGCAGGACAGCGGCGATGTTGTACGGCAGGTTCCCCAGGAGCAAAGGCATCCTGCAGGGACAGGAAACCCCGCCTTTTTCTGAGGCTTCCGCGGAAGCGGTTGTAAACGAAGCCGCCGCGGCGGGCCAGGTCTTAAGGACATCCCCTTCAATGAGCCTGAAGCTTTCATTATACCCGAACAATTCCCGCAAGGCGCCTGAAAAAGCGGGATCGATTTCAAAAGCCGTAACCCTGGCGCCCTGATCCAGCAGCCCTGTAGTCATAGCCCCAAGGCCCGGACCTATTTCCCAAACCTCGTCTCCGTCCTGGGTTTCCAGGGCGCTCAGAAGCCTGGCCCGTATGCGGGGATTAATCAAAAAATTCTGGCCGAATTTTTTGCGCATCCCCAGATTCCGGGAATCCAGGAACGAACGGATCTCCCTGGGTGAATCGTAATTAATTGATAAAAGGGGCAATGGTACTCCGTATACGCCGGTCCCGGCTGCAGAGGCATACAAGGAGGCAGCACAGGACCAGGACAACAGCCAGGACCGCAAGAGGGTTCGCAGCCTCCAGCCCCCGGACCTTCCCGGCCAGGGAAACCATAAAATCCAGAGCCCTGTATATCAGGGTCAGGATAAAATCAAAGGGCGCAAAAAGGAAGGGGAACAGGGATACCAGAACCAGCGCCGCAAGGGCGAGGATCATAAAGAGGGAAGCGGCAGGTACGATGACAATTCCCGCTAAAAGCCCCACTGGCTGCAGGGTCCTGAAGTACAGGGAAACCACCGGGGCGGTAAGGAGAAAGGCCCCGATAGAAGCCGAAAGGCTCCCGCCCAGGATCTCAGGCAGCCTTCCGCGAAAAAACTCATGGATCATCTCACCTATAGTAAGGATACCTGCCAGGGCCAGGTACGAGAGGATAAAGGAAACAGAAAGCCCCGATTCGCTCTGCATGACCAGTTGAATAATAAAAGCCAGGCACAGGATATTGAGGGCGTCTTTTTTCAGGAAACCCCAGAGGCAGACCACTCCAAGGAGGTACATAATAGCCGCCCGTACCAGCGAAGGCTGGGCTCCTGCGAGATAGACATAGAGAACGATAAAAACGCCGCCTGCAAGGGAAGCGGCCCGGACCCCCATAAGGCGTTTGAGGAAAAAAGCGATTACCGCTGAAAACAGGGCAAGGTGCATGCCTGAAAGCGCAAGCACATGGGAACACCCGGCGTCCCTGAACCCGGCCTGGAGGGACGTATCCAGATTATCCCGTACTCCCAGGAGCAGCGCCGAAGCCAGGCCGCTCCAGACCGGGGTGTTCCCCGGAGGGCCCGCGAGTTTTTCCAGCAGCCCTGTACGGAAAACAGTACGGAACTGTTCGATAACTGAAGCGGGTTTTGTAATGTACACCGCAGAAGCCCTGAACAGGAGGCCCCGTTCACTCTCAACCAGTTTCCCTTCGGTGTAGATTTCGCAGCCTCTGCCGAATTCCTTAAGCCCCGGGACGGCTTCGGCAGGGAAGAATACCTGGAGCTTCCCTTTAGCCGAAACACGCTCTCCTCCCCTGCCGGCGGCGCCTGTCAGGGTCAGGGCGCCTATGCCCCGGTTGTCATTGAAAAGCCTGGGATCTTCCGCAAGGATGCCGGATACGCCGGTTACCCGCGCCGGTTCGAGCCCCGGCGCCGGCGCTGCAGGGACAGCCGCTCTGGCGGCAAAGCCCAGGCTGAACCCTGAAGCCCCAAAAACCGCGAGAATACCCAGTTTTTTGAAAAAAAGCAGGATCTCATCATTTGCGCAGAAAAAGGGGCATTGGGAAAGGGCAAAAAGAAACCCCAAAGGTATCGCCCAAAGAAGAACCGTTGCGGCAATCACTCCGGAGCCGCCGTAACTATACAGAAAAGGGAAAGAATAAAAAGACATTGCCCCGCCTAGTGCGGCGTAGACCATGGGTAATTCGAACTTCCCGGATGCTACCATTTAAGCCGGTTCAAGGCATCCCTGGCTGCGGACTGGATCTGTTCCGGGTAATTCAGATAGCCGATATAGAGCAAATAATCAAAAGCTACTTTGTCGCCGATAAGCCCAAGGGCCTGGACAAGAGCCATGATGACCGCTTCGTCATATTCGCCGTTCCGTTCTGTCTGGGAATTGATGTACCCCAACTGGAGGGCCAGCACCTGGGCGGCCTCTGAGGTTCCCACGGCTCCCAGGCAGGCGATAGCCTCAAGGAGTTGTTCCCGTGAAGCGGCGCCGTTGCCGTAATCCGTCTGGACCCTGTAGAAATGGCGTATTGCCAGGGGGCTGGCGCGGACCCACTTGAGCCTGGTTAAAGCTCCTGCTGCGGCGAAACGCAGGGATGAAACAACGGCCCCGCTGTCAGCATTGCCCGGAAAAAGATCCAGCGTAATCTCCAGGGCGGTTTCCGCCAGCTCGCCCTGATCGGCTTCGGTAAATTTCTGATTGTCAATGCCTATCTGAAAAGCGGCCAGTTTTTCGGCAGGCGGGTTTTTCCGTATTACGTCAATAAGGTATTGTTTATAGTTGCCCTCCAGGGATTCCAGGGCTTTTACCGTTTCCCGGACAAGCGCCTGGGGATAACCGGCGGTCATAGCGGAAAAAAGCACCGGGAAAGAAGAGCCGTCACCTAAGGAACCCAGCGCCGCAACGCAGGCCGTAAGGGTCGGGTAATCGGGTATCATCCCTGAACGGAAATAATTATTCTGGTTAGCCAGAAACTGGTTGAGGTTTTCAACGACCTGGAGATTACCCTTGCCCAGTATGCCCAGGGCTCCCAGGATCTCGACCCGCGTATGGGAATCCCTGTAGAGGGAAAAAATCTTCCACAACGTATCAGCAGAAGGTTTATAGCCTGAACTTCCGGCCCCTCTTGCGGCGATCCCCGCAAGGGCGATCATGTCGGGATCTTCCCGGAGAAGTTCCCCGTTATCCAGTACGAACCTGAGCGCAAACTCGTAAAGCTCGCCGATAAATTCCGCTGACCTGTCGTCTGTCGCGGCGTCCCTGAGTATTCCTGCTTTGGTAGCCAGGCCCGCGCGGGTAAAATTCCGCTCATAAGAGGCCAGAATCGACTCCTGGGTAAAAAGCGGCGGCGTCAAGCCCCAGAGCAGTATCAAAAGAAACAGGCAGTTTCTACTGCAAAACAAAACAATCTTTCCCACTATACTATATTCTCCACATTTTCAGCATTTTCCACCACACCTTCCCGGGCGCTTTCGTCCCCCCCTCCGGCTCCGGCTTCCGCTGAAGCGATAATTCCCTCTGCTTCCTCGTCCAGGAGCCTGAAGGGAAGATCCTCCTCTTCTTCCGGGAGCATACCGAAGACTTCCCCAAGTATTTGATTACGGATCTCTATAGGCAGAGGATCCGCTTCAATATGCAGAAGGGACCTGTTGAGATCCTCTTTGTACTCCACAGAGCGGACTGTGCCTATCATGATGATAGGGATGTTGTTCAGCGCAAACTGTACCTTTATCCTCAAGCCCGCGGCCGCCTTGCCCCCGATGGTTACCGCGCAGCCTGTATCTGAAAGGTCTTCCAGGAAGCATTTGAGCCCCGGATTTACTTCGATTCTGGCTGCTTCTTCCTCGTTCGTGATAAGGTAGAGGAACGCGGATTTGTGAAGTTTTACCCTGACGGATTTGCGTTTCTGGGTACGGAAAAGGGAATCCGAATGGGAAATTTTCAAAGACGCGATGCCTTTGGAAAACACCTCGTCCAGCACTTCCGAATCGAATACATAACCGGCGTCGTCTTCGCGCCAGAAATATACGGAGATTTTGAGGCCCTGCCACGAAAAGGTCCCAGGCAGTTTGTTGCTCACAGGCCGCGATATGGCGAGGTACTGGTTGGTGTTCTTGACTATCTGGGACTTAAAAACCCCGGAACCGCTGACCAGGATCCTGAGATTCTGGCCGTCGCTGATCTGCCGGGAATTGGAAATTCCGTTTTTGATCCTCGGTTTATCCATTTCTATTTTTTTGCGGTAATCGTAGAGCTTTGAAAGGAAATCCTGGGAACCTGTTTCGCTGTCTTCGCCGGTCATGTGCAGGCTCCGCACCAGGGACCGGATGCACACGTCCAGTTGGTTTTGGGACCAGAAAAGGGAAACCGGATCTTCAAGGTTCGATTTGACCGCAAGACGCCGGAGCAGTTCGATTTCCTTGAAACCGAAGCCCGCGTCTTTCCCTTTCGCGTAAAACTGCAGCCACGAAGCGGATTTACCCTTGTTCGTCAACGAAAGGGCAACCATCCCCAGGGCCGATGCGGTGATGATGATAATCAAAACAGGAACAAACATTCCCTTATTTCCCCGTTTAGGAACTTATAGTATACTGAGCTTGTTCCAAAAACTGAAGTTTTGGAACAGCCTCTATTACTATACAGCAGCCAATGACGGCTGTCAAAAGGAGAAAACCGCGTTTACCCTTTTAGAGCCCCTTATCCTGTATTTTGTCCTCTTTTTCCCGGCTTCCGCGGCCCAGGGTTCAGCCGAAGCCGGGGTTTTGGCCGGATCAATCCCCTTTTCCTCTATCCGGGAGCTGAGCCGCACGTTTTCCTATACTATACCATCTTTGGCCCTAATATGGTATCTGGTTCTGGAAAAAAAGAGCCTGGGCCTTGAAGGCAAGCGCCGCAAGCCCGGATTCCGGGACATCTACCCCTTTGTCCTGGGTTTTCCTGCGCTGATTCTTATTGGCCTGGGGATTTCCTTTTTAATCAGCTTGTTTTCCGCCTTCCCGGCGCCTTTGCGGATAGAAGCTCCCGGAGAGGCTTCAGGATGGGTTATCATGGCGTTTTCCTGCATCGGAACCGGGTATCTGGAAGAGAGTTATTTTCGATTCTATTTCCTTGAAAAACTGGAAGAAACAGGGACCTGCCTATGGGTGAGGGTGCTGCTTTCTGTGCTGCTCTTCGCCTTCTGCCATATATACGAAGGCCCCTGGGGGGTCCTCAACGCCGCCCTGGCAGGCTGCGTTCTGGCGTTTTTGTATGAAAAGTTCCGAAGCCTCCACGGCATTGCCTGGGCCCACGGGGCGTATAACGCCTTTGTGTACGTTATTGCCCGGTTCCTGTAACGTTAGGCGTGATACGCGATGAGTTTTCCCCGCTGGCCGGTCAGTTCCAGGTAAGCTGTTTCGGCGAATCCGAAATGGGCGTTTTTGGTAAAATCCTTTGCGTATTCGTCGTAAAGCATGTCTTCGTACATTTCTCCTGCAAAACCGGTATCCAGGAGGCCGGATTTCTGCACCGTACTGCGCATACTTTTAAGGAGGTTCTTGATCAAAAACGTTTCAAGCGCCTCGCACTGTTCGTAGAGCTTATCATTTTTATCAACAACGATTTTTCTGACCCCCAGAGCCGGGGGGGGTTCTGACCGTGGCTCCTGGGCCGGGCTTTCGGCCTGTTTCTCCAGGAGCAGCGCGAAATCATTTGCCGAAGGGTCCCCCGGGGCCTGAAGCGTATTAAAGGGCACATACCCGGTATTCGGAAAATACTGACTGCCCACGGCGCCTGTTTCCATGCCTTTCCCCTTTAGTCCTTAGCGGACGCTAGCCGCTATCGCTATCTCTTTAACGTAGTAGCTGTTCCCAGCATATTGTCGCTGGTCTGGATAGTCCTGGAATTGAACTCATAGGCCCTCTGGGCCACGATAAGGTCCACCATTTCGCGTACTACCGAAACATTGGACATTTCCAGGAATTTATGGGCAATCTGGCCCATACCCTCGTAGCCCGGACGGCCGGGGATGGGTTCCCCTGAGGCGTTGGTTATCTTGAAGAGGTTCTCCCCTACTGCGGTGAGGCCCACAGGGTTAGGGAAGCGGTAGAGTTCTATCTGGCCCACGTCAACAGGCTCGTTGGGATCGATCTGGGGGACCACTACCGAAACCCTGCCGTCTTTGGTGACTGTGATCTTTTCGGGAAGGAAACCTTCGGGCATGACGATGTCCGGGAGAACCCAGTAGCCGTTGCTGGTTACCAGGCGGCCGTTCTCGTCAACCTTGAAGGAACCGTCCCGGGTATAGGCCCAGCTTCCGTCGTACATCTGGATGCGGAAGAAGCCGTCGCCCTGGACGGCCATGTCGTAGACATTGTCCGTGTTCTGGAGGGCCCCCTGGGTAAACATGCGCTGCGTCGCGGCCAGTTTGACGCCGTGGCCCATCTGCACCCCTACAGGCACCACAGTGTCTTCCGTAGCGGGGGTCCCGGCGGTTTTGACCGTCTGGTAGAGGAGGTCCTCAAAATCGGCGCGCATCTTTTTAAAGCCCGCGGTGTTCACGTTAGCAAGGTTGTTGGAAATGTTGTCGATATTGGCCTGCTGGCCTATCATGCCGGACGCGCCGGTCCATAAACTCCGTACCATTACAAGGACTCCTTAATTAAGATATCCGCACGGTCTGATTTATCAGGGTGCCCAGCATGGAATCGTGGGTCTGGATCACCTTCTGGTTCGCCTCGTAAGCCCGGTTCACCTCGATCATCTGGACCATTTCCCGCACAGGCTCCACATTGGCCGCTTCGGTAAAGCCCTGCACCACCCTGGGCCGGCTGCGTTCCTCGATAACCAGCGCCGGGCCCGAGGTATCGGTTTCCCGGTAGAGGCTGGAACCCTGTTTTTCAAGGTAGCGGTCAAGGTCGAAATTCACCAGCTTGAGGGAATCAAGGAGGACCGTTTCCGCCCAGGTGTTGTTCTCCCTTGAAACCAGGAGGTTAGGGTCCTCGGCGTACTCCCCGTTGATCCAGACCCGGCCTTCCTTGTCTACCTGGAAGTTATTGGCCTTTACCCTGATGGGCCCTTTCTCGCCAAGCACCGGGTAGCCTTCCTTTGTTTCCAGATACCCTTCCTTGCCAAGCTGAAACGAGCCGTTCCGGGTGTAGCGTTCCCCCCAGGGGGTGGCTACGGTAAAAAAACCCTTGCCGTCCAGGGCCAGATCGAATTCGCTCTGGCTTTCCTTGAGGCCGCCTTGTTCAAAGTCGGTATACAGTTCGTTGAGTTCCACCCCGGTCCCCAACTTGCCGATAACGGGAGCCGCGTCGCCTGAGCCAAACGGATGGGGGTACACCCCGTCATCGCTCATTCTCCTGAGCAGGAGTTCCGGAAAAGCTTTGAACGCCGCCTGATCCCGCTTATAGCCGTCCGTGTCCACATTGGCCAGGTTATTGGCCACTGCGTCCAGCCTCCACTGCTGAGCCCTCATACCGGAAGCGGCGGTATACCATCCACGTATCATAATTAGAGTATCGGCATTTGAAAAATGAGCTTTATAATGAGATTTACAAGAAAGTCGTCTCCTCTATCCAAAACCCGCGCTTCCGGGTATGCTTGTCCAATGACCGATTCCGCCACAGACCGCTGGAAAGGCCAGGGGGCGGTTTTTTGCTGCGCCGTCCTCTGGAGCACTTCCGGCCTTTTCATCAAGCTTGTCAGTTGGCATCCGGTGGTAATCGCCGGTTCCCGCAGCTTTATCGCAGCGCTTTTTATGCTTGCTGTGCGGATATTTATCGTCCCTAAAGGCAGGGCCAGGAGCAAGCCCGGGCCGTTCTGGGCCGCCGGTGCGGCTTACGCCTTTACGATGCTCAGTTTCGTGGTTGCCAACAAGCTTACGGCCTCGGCTAACGCCATACTCCTCCAGTACAGCGCCCCGGTGTGGGCCGCGCTGCTGGGCTGGGTCCTTATCAGGGAGAAGCCCCACTGGGAGCACTGGGGGGCACTGGTTTTCGTCATAGCCGGGCTGGTTCTGTTCTTCAAAGAAGGGCTTGTCTCAGGGAGCCTTTTGGGAGACTGCGTCGCGGTTTCTTCAGGCATACTCTTCGCCGCCCATTCGGTGTTCCTCAGGATGCAGAAGGACGGGAACCCAATGGATGCCATGCTGCTGGCCCATGTCATCACTTTTATCATTTCGATCCCCTTTTTCTTCCTCTACCCCCCGGAATATACGGTTTCATCGGTACTGCCGGTGGTTTTTATGGGGACCATACAGATAGGCTGCGCTTCGATCCTCTTTTCCTACGGGATACGCAGGATAAGCGCCATCCAGGCCATGCTCACCGCCATGATCGAGCCGGTCCTGAACCCTGTCTGGGTGCTGGCAATTACAGGGGAAAAGCCCTCGGTGTCGGCCCTCGCAGGAGGGCTAATCATCATCGTCGCAGTGGCGGTTTCCTCGGTGATCGGCAAACGCCGCGAGGCCTTACAGAACTGCCCATGAAAACGGAAGCTACCGAAACCACGAGGGCCATTATGGAAAGCATCCTGGCCGTTCCCCGTGGCAGGGCCGCATCGTACGGGTACATAGCCAGGGCCGCCGGGCTCCCCGGAGGGGCCCGGCAGGTAGTCAGGGTCCTCCATTCAATGTCCGAAAAATACTCCCTCCCATGGCACAGGGTAATCCGTTCCGACGGCTTTATCGCCCTTGATTCCTGCAGCGGCGGGGATCTCCAGGCCGCGCTGCTCAGGGCCGAAGGGGTGGAAGTGTCCGAACAGGGGTGGGTGGATTTGGAAAAATACGGCCCTACTACCTGACCTGCAGGTTGCGAATTTTTTTACCCTGCCTTATGCTTAAACCAGGTACATTATGACACAGGAAAAAAGCGGCAGACTTATCAAAGAGTACTCGGACCAGGTGCTGGCAGGCGGCGTTATTGACAGCGATCTGTACGGCAAATACGAGGTCAAACGGGGCCTCAGGGATATCAGCGGGAAAGGGGTCCTTGTCGGCCTGACGGAAATAGCCGAGATTGTTTCGTACATTATCGAAGACGGGGATCTTATCCCTTGTGAGGGAAAACTTTATTACCGGGGCATCAATATCGAAAGCATCGTCAAGGGCTTTATTGACGAAAACCGCTTTGGTTTTGAAGAGGTCTGCTATCTGCTCCTTTTTGGACATCTGCCGGGAAAAACCGAATTTGAAGATTTCTTCGAGCTGCTGGAAGAGAACGCGGCGCTCCCGGAACATTTTGTTCGGGATACCATCATGAGCGCCTCAAGCCGGGACCTGATGAACTCGCTTGCCAAAAGCGTGCTGACCCTGTACGCCTATGACGAGGCTGCCGACGACATTTCTATCGGGAATGTTATCCGCCAGTCAATCCGCCTTATAGCGCAGTTCCCGCTTCTCGCGGTTTACGGGTATCAGGCACTGGCGCATTATCACAATAAGCAGAGCCTGGTTATCCATTCGCCTCAAAAAGGCCTTTCTATAGCCGAAAATATTCTCCACATGCTCAGGCAGGACTCAAGCTACACCAGCCTTGAAGCGCGTATCCTGGATCTTGTCCTGGTGCTTCACGCTGAACACAGCGGCGGAAACAATTCCACCTTCACAACACATGTGGTAACTTCTTCGCATACAGATACTTATTCCTCGGTAGCCGCTTCCCTGGGCTCCCTAAAAGGCCCCAGGCACGGAGGGGCGAATACCAAAGTTGTTCAGATGTTCCGCGACATGCAGGAAAAAATCTCCGACTGGCATGATGATGATGAGATATCCGCGTATCTCGTAAAAATCCTGAACAAAGAGGGTTTTGATAAATCGGGCCTTATTTACGGCATCGGCCACGCGGTCTATTCGCTTTCCGATCCCAGGGCCTTGATCCTCAGGCGTTTTGTCGAGAAACTGGCGGAAGAAAAAAACCGTCATGAAGAATACATCCTCCATTCGAAGGTGGAATACCTGGCGCCCCAGATAATCGGGAAGATGCGGAAGATGTACAAAGGCGTCAGCGCGAATGTGGATTTTTATTCGGGCTTTGTCTACAGTATGCTGGACCTGCCGGAAGAGCTCTTTACGCCTCTTTTCGCTGTTTCCCGCATCGCCGGCTGGAGCGCCCACAGGATCGAGGAACTGGTCAATGCCGGCAAAATTATCCGCCCTGCGTATAAGTCGGTGTCCAGGCATATTCCCTATACGCTTATGAAGGACAGGGACTAGCGCGTTGTAACAGTACTGGACAGAAACGGCCTTTGCTCATACACTTTTATGAACCCGCGTGGTTCCGGAAAGCAATGCCAAAAGTCAGCGCCAATGAACATACAAAAACAACCGTTAAAGATGTAGCCAAAGCCAGCGGCGTTTCGGCTACGACTGTTTCCCGGGTCCTGTCGGGGAGCAATTATCCGGTAAGCGCCGATATCCGCAGTACTGTCCTCAAAGCCGCAGGGGAACTGAATTACAAACCGAATCTGGTTTACCGTCCCAGGAAGAATGTTGACAATGAAATTGCGGCCCTTATCCCTACGTTCTCAAATCCCTTTTTCACTTCCATTATTACGGGCTTTGAAAACATGCTTAAGGGAGAAAATTTCCATACACTGGTTTATGATGTAAACAGTTGGCTTAGCAGCAGTACCCCAAATATGCTGGTTTACAATATTCTGAAAAAAAAGATTAAAGGCGTCCTCATCGCTTCCCCGGTTATGTACCAGGCTGTTGAGGAATTCAGAAATGATTTTCTTTCCAGGAATATTAAAGTTGTGATGGCAGACTGTCCCAAACCGAACAGTATGTTCAACAGCGTTTATTACGACTACAAAAAAGGTTCCTATCTGGCGACAGAATACCTTATCACCCAGGGGCACCGGAAAATCGTCTACGCCGGCCTGAAGCTGGAACGTGAAAGCCGGGAACTCCGGGTTCAGGGTTTCCTTGACGCCATGAGGGACCACGGGATTCCCTGTAACGAAAAACAGGTCCTGATATTAAACGGTCAAAACGCTGATGAGAATACCCAGATAGAATCAGGGGAAGAACTGGCCCGCCAGGTTCTTAGCCTCAAGGAGCGGCCCACTGCGGTAGCGGTGATTAACGATATTGCGGCCTTCGGTATGCTCCGGGGTTTTCACCGGGAGCGCGTTAAGATCCCTGAGGAAATTTCGATCATCGGTTTTGACGACAGCGTATTCTGCGAGATGTCCTACCCTGCCCTGACTACCGTCAAGGTCCAGTCCGAACAAATGGGCAGAATGGCCGCAATGCTCCTCTTAAACGAAATCAACGGAACTTCCCACAGCCCTATGGGCCTTTCCCTGGAACCCTGTGTTGTTGAGCGGGATTCGGTGGCGAGGATTGCGTAAACAAACGCCGAACGCTTGACATGTTCCTGTGCTCACGTTAGACTATTTTCAGAAAATAGGTGATAATTCTATAGAAATACATAGAAACATATTTGGAGTTTTGCTTCATGACGATCTATCAAAAGAACAAGCTGATCATCAAAAAATACGATTCCCGCAGAACAATGGGGGAAGGTGCGGCGGCGGAAGTTTCGGGGGCTATAAAAAAGCTGCTGGATGCAAAACCGGGCATACGCATGATTTTCGCCGCCGCTCCTTCGCAGAACGAATTCCTTGAGGCCCTTGCCCGGGACAGGGGTATAGATTTCAGCCGCATAACGGCTTTTCACATGGATGAATATGTGGGACTCCCGGCTGACGCACCTCAGGGGTTCGGCAATTTCCTGCGGGACCGCATCTTCTCAAAATGTCCTTT
>JAITEW010000184.1 GCA_031281855.1 Treponema sp. | reverse complement strand
CCAGAAAGCCTACTGGGAGATTCTGCGGAAACAGCTTACCCTTAAAGGCTCCTGGAATTCGAGCTACAACGGCGCCCGTAACGACTGGCAGTTGGCGCTGCAGTGTATGGAAAAGGGCACCCTGGATCTTTCCCGCCTGATAACCCACCGCTTTAGTTTTGCCGAATGTGAGAGGGCTTTTGATCTAGCCCGGAAACGGGACGAGTTCTGGGTAAAAATTATGTTTATTAATTGAGCTGAGGAGAAAACAATGAAAGCGGCGGTTTATCTTGATAAGGACAAAATGGAACTGCGAGAGGTCCCCACCCCCAGGCCGGACGCGGACAGTGTTCTGGTAAAGGTGCGGGCCTGCGCGGTGTGCGGATCGGATATCCGCATCTTCCACCACGGAAATTCCCGGGTCAAGCCGCCCCAGATCCTGGGGCACGAGGCTGCCGGGGAAGTAGCGGAAACAGGGGCCAATGTGACCCGCTTTAAAAAGGGCGACCATGTGGCTATAGGCGCCGATGTGCCCTGCGGGGAATGCGCGTTCTGCGAAGCGGGAATCGGCAACAACTGCCAGATCAACTACGCCATGGGCTACCAGTTCGCCGGGAGTTTCGCGGAGTACGTGCTCCTTAACAAGACCGTTGTCAACTACGGCCCGGTACACAAGATCCCTGCCGGCATGGGCTGGGACGAAGCCGCCCTGGCTGAGCCTTTGGCCTGCGTGCTCAACGCCGTGGAGCTTACAGGCATACGCCTTGGGGACACTGTGGTCATCATCGGGGCAGGCCCCATAGGCTGCATGATCATCCCAATCGCCTATATGTCAGGGGCGGCAAAGGTCATCGTGGTCCAGCGTTCCCGGCCCAGGCTGGAGTCTGCCAGGAAATTCAACGCCGGCGCCTACATCTGCTCAGGCGAGGAAGACGCCGTCAAGCGGGTACTGGAAGAAACCGGAGGACTAGGAGCGGACGTTATTTTCACCGCCAACCCCTCGCCGCAGTCCCACGCCGAGGCCCTCAGGATGGCGAAAAACCGGGCAAGGATCAACCTCTTCGGCGGTCTTCCGGCAGGCAGCACCGTAACTTTGGATACCAACATCATCCACTACAAGGAACTCATTGTCTGCGGCGCCCACGGCTCCCTGCCCAGACACCACCAGAAGGCCATCGACCTCATCGCGGCGGGCAGGCCGGACATCAAGCCTTATATCTCCCATCATTTCCCGCTGGACCAAATCAGGGAGGCTTTTGAAACCGCCGAAAGCCACAAGGGCATGAGGGTTGTGGTCCGGCCCTGGGAGGACTAAAATGGGAAATCCCCGGCTTTCCCCTTCTATGATGTGCGCGGACATCTTCCGCCTTGGGGAGACTATACGGCTTTTCGAGAAACTCGCTGTCCCTTATCTTCACATCGACGTGATGGACGGTTCTTTTGTCCCTAACATCATGCTGGGTACCGCTGAAGTCAGGCAGATGCGGGAATTTTCATCCCTGCCTATGGACATACACCTTATGATAGAAGAACCGGGAGACAAGCTGGAATGGTTCGGCCCCCAAAAGGGCGACTATATCTCGGTCCACGCCGAAACCACCAGGCACCTTCAGCGGGTGCTGGCGAAGATCCGGGCCCTGGGGGCAAAGCCCATGGCGGCCATTAACCCCGCCACTCCCCTTGCGGCGGTAGAGGAAGTTTTCCCCGATGTGGACGCGGTCCTCGTCATGACCGTGAACCCCGGTTACGCGGGGCAGAAACTGGTGCCCCAGAGCCTGGACAAAATCCGGCGCCTTAGAAACATGCTGGACGACCGGGGCCTGCAGGATGTGGAAATCGAGGTAGACGGCAACGTAACCCTGAAAAACGCCGTAAAAATGCGGAAAGCCGGGGCTGATATCTTTGTAGCCGGGACCTCCCTTATCTTCCGTGAAGGGGACATGGAAGAACACATCCTGAACTTTGACCGGGAAATGCGGAAACTCGACACCCTTGATCGCCCGCTGTTAAGCTCCGGAACCTAACCGGGCTTTACGGAATTTCCTGTTAATCTTTCCAGTAGATGAACCGTTCCCCCAGGGCGCAGATGTGGAAGCGCTTCTGCGGGCAGCAGCGGTACATGTAACCGGCGAACAAGGCGGGATCTTCGCTGTTGTCAGGCATCATGTCGTAATGGGAAGGGATCACCAGGTCTATAGGGACCGCCATGGCCAGCTTGACCGCGTCCAGGGCGTTCATATTGCCGACGCAGTTATCAGCGGTCCGTTCCCAGTCGGTTCCGTTGATGGGAAGGAAGGCGATGTCCAGAGGGCCCAGCTTTTTCAGGCTCCCAGCCAGACCGGGGGTGATCCAGGTATCCCCAGGATGATACAGGGAAAGGCCGCCTCCTTTGATAATGAAACCCAGGCTGGTACAGCGGCCGTTCTCATCCTTTTCGGGCTCATCCTGGATAAACCGGGTATGGATCGCCGCTACAGGGATGATTTTCAAAGCCCCAAGGCTCAGTTCTTCCCCCCGGACAGCGCCTATAATCCTGTCTTCGGCGATCCCGGCTTTTGCAAGGGTCTGGCGGCTGGGACTGGGAACCACGAAACGGGCTTCCCGGCAGGCGTCAGCAAGGGGCAAAAGCGTTTCAAGATTAAGGTGATCCGAATGCGGGTGCGTACAGAGGACATAATCCGCGTTAATGACCTCGCCGGCTCCATAAGGAGGGGGATACCTGCGGCGGTCCTTGCCGTCTTCGCCCGGAAGAGGGTTGAGAATGACATCAATATAGATAACCGCGCCCGGCAGGCTGAGAACGAAACCGTGCTGCCCCATAAACCAGATATGGGCTTCCCCTTCTTCCGGCCTGGAACGGCCGATTTCATCCAAAAGCTCCCGGCCCTGCTTATACCAGCGGTTTTGTCCATCCATAGCGTCCTCCTTAGATCTTACTACGAATCACCCAGGCCCGGCGGACGGATTACTCTACTCAATAGCCCGTACCCTGATAATCCCTTCAACGCTGTTGATCTGCTTCAGCGTGTCTTCCGGGATCTTCTGTTCCGTGTCGATGATGTTATAGGCGTAATCGTTCTGGTGGTGGTTGATGAGATCCATAATGTTGATATTGACCCCTGCCAGGATAGTGGTGATCTGGCCTACCATGTTGGGGATGTTCCGGTTAACCACCAGCAGGCGGTGGGGGGCCATGCGGTCAAGCCTGCAGCGGGGGAGGTTGACGGAGTTTTTGATTGCCCCGTTTTCCAGGAAATCCATAAGCTGCTGCACCGCCATAACGGCGCAGTTGTCCTCTGCCTCTGGGGTGGAGGCCCCAAGGTGGGGGATGCAGATGACCCGGGGGCAGGCGAGAAGCTCCGCTGTAGGGAAATCGGTGACGTAAGAGGCGAGGCGTTCGGAGTTCAGGGCTTCTATGATGTCCGCCTCGTTCACCAGCCCCCCGCGGGCAAGGTTGATAATCCGGGCGCCTTTTTTCATGAAACGGAATTTTTCGGCGTTCAGGAGCCCCTTGGTAGTATCGGCTAAGGGGATGTGGAGGGTAACGTAATCGGCTTTTGCCAGGAGGCCCTCAAGGGTGTCCGCCCGGGTCACGGCCCTGGAGAGGTTCCAGGCTGCTTCAACTGAAATAAAAGGGTCGTAACCGATGACCTGCATGCCCAGGGCCACGGCGTCGTTAGCCGCCATAACCCCGATGGCCCCAAGGCCCACTACACCCAGGACCTTGCCCTTGAGCTCCGGACCTTCGAACCTGGACTTCCCCTTCTCCACCAGATCCGGGACCTCATCGGCCCTGTCCGCCAGGGTCCGGCACCAACTTATACCCCCCAGAATATCCCGGGACGAAAGCAGCATAGCGGCGATAACCAGTTCCTTGACGGCATTGGCGTTGCCCCCCGGGGTATTGAACACCGCAATGCCCCGGTCGCTGCATGCTGAAACAGGAATGTTGTTGTACCCCGCGCCTGCACGGGCAATGGCCAGCACGGTTTCGGGGATCTCCACTGAATGAAGGTCCGCGCTGCGCACCAGTATGGCGTCAGGGTTGGGGATCTCGCTGGCTACCTCGTAGTTGTCCCTGGGAAAGAGGTCCAGCCCAAGAGGGGAAATTTTATTCATCGTTCGAATTCTGAACATACCAAACTCCTTGGATTACGCGAAGCGTTCCATAAAAGCGATAAGGGCCTTTACGCCCTCTATGGGCATGGCGTTGTAGATGCTGGCCCTCATACCCCCTACAAGGCGGTGGCCTGCAAGGTTCACCAGTCCCGCTGTAGCGGCTTCCCTGACGAAACGGGCCTCGATATCCTTGCGCCTGTCCGGGTCGGTTTCCCGGGAGACAAAGGGGATGTTCATGAGGCTGCGGAAGGGTTTTTCCACAGGTGAAAGGAAACTCTTGCTGCTTTCCAGATAGGCGTAGAAGAGTTTTGCTTTTTCCCGGTTTTTTTGTTCTATAGCCGGGACGCCTCCCAGGTTTTTGAGCCATTCCAGGACCAGGCCGATGATATAGATCCCATAGCACGGAGGCGTGTTGTACATGGACCCTTCGCCGGCGTGGATGTCGTAACGCAGCAGCGCCGGGGTCAGTGAAGGGGCATGGCCGATAAGGTCCTCCCTGATGATAACCACTGTGGTCCCTGCGGGCCCCAGGTTCTTCTGGGCCCCGGCGTACAGGATGCCGAACCGGGACACATCCAAAGGTTCGGAAAGGATGCAGCTTGAAATATCCGAAACCAGGGGAACAGCGCCGGTATCGGGAATTGACGCCCACTTGGTGCCTACGATGGTATTGTTAAAGGTGATGTGGTAGTAAGCTGTCCCGGCTTCCGGCGCAGGGGCCGCAGGGATATACGTATAGGCCTTATCCTTAGAAGATGCGGGGATCGAAACCTCAGCGTATTTGGCAGCCTCGTCGGCGGCCTTTTTGGCCCAAATGCCGGTATCAATATAGACCGCCTTTTTTTTAGGCAGCCCAGGTTCACTGGCGGCCAGGTTGAGAGGGACCATAGAGAACTGGAGGGAAGCCCCGCCTTGGAGGAAAAGCACCTTATAATTGGAAGGAATCCCCATCAACTCCCTAAGAAGGGCCTCGGTCTTTTCAATAATAGGCTTGTAGTCTTTAGACCTGTGGCTCATTTCCATCACCGACTGCCCTGTACCGTTGACATCGGTCATCTCAGATGCGGCCTTCTCCAGCACCGCCAAAGGCAGCGCCGAAGGCCCTGGTGAAAAGTTGTACACACGCATAAACGTCTCCCTTTATATCGTTTGTGTCTGTCTATAATGTATCTACATTATAAACAGACACTATTTAGCGCCCTTATGGACGCGCTGCTGCCTTTTCATTGGCGTATTTTTATCGCCAGAGCCCGTAATTCGTCGGCTACATAGACGTTGCGGACCGCTATTTCCGGCGGAAGGGCCAGCACTACAGGGGCGAAGTTGACAATCCCCTGTATGCCCGCAGCAGCCAGCTTTTCCGCCGCTGCCTGGGCCGCTCCCGCAGGGACGCAGAGCAGGGCTATCTCAATACCGAAGCGGGAAATCACCTCGCCCATCTTGTAGGCCGGGTAGAGGGGCACCGGGGACTTGAGGATCTCAGTGCGGTTCACGTTGGAATCGAAGCCGGCCGCGAGATCGAATTCCTTAAACTCGAAACTTTCGATGTTAAGATAAGCGGAACCCAGGCGTCCCAGGCCGACTACGCAGAATTTCCACCGCCTTTCCAGGCCCAGGGCCTTTTTGATAGCCAGGAGCAGGCTTTCTGGGTCATAGCCGCTTGAAGTGCCCACTGCCCCGCGGTCGGCGTCCCCGGACAGGTAGGAAATATCCTTCCGTATAGTGGGACTCGACCAGCCTGTAAGGGCCTCAATCTGGGCCGAAGTAAGAGGCTCCCTGGAATGCTCCAGAATCCGCATGAGATAGAGGAGCCGTTCTTTTGCCAAAGAAGGTATCTGTTCCAATCCACGCTCCTATACGGTGACTGACACCGTATTGCTGTGAAATATTTCACAATGACTGTAGAATATATCCGGTAGATTGTCAAGAGAATTTTATTCGTGTTTTGCTATAAGGCGTATATTTCTAAGAAAGCTCCGTACCCCGGCCTTTTCCCCGTTAGCCAGAACAATATCCTCGTAAACCACTATTCCTTCAATAGTAATTATCTGCTGCTGGTACTGTTCAATGAGCTTTTGGCCGCTCGCTTCCACATACCAGTCACGGTCCTCACTGTCGCTTACAACGAGCCTGGGGAAAGGCATGCTGCCTACCAGGCGCACCCTGCCTGTAACCCGCAAGACGCCCTGTTCCGCAGGCGCAGCGGCCTCTTTGGACCCCTTCAGGTCCCTTTTCCCCAAAGCGCCCAGACCGGGAACAGCCAGGCACAGGGCAAAAAGAATCCCAATAAAGAAGAAAAGGCGCGCCTCATTCATTACAAGCCTTCTTGTTTCGTTTCAGCATTACCCAGGCGTCTACAGGGTAGGTCCCGGGCAAGGGATCGGATTGCGCGGAACTACTTTTTTCGGAAAAGGACCGTGATTGAGGTACTGTTTCCGCGTTCCCGGCGCCTTCAGAGGATTCGGACGCAGCCGCAAGACACCCGCTCTCAGAGCCTCCTCTGTGATTGCTGTTGGCA
>JAITEW010000122.1 GCA_031281855.1 Treponema sp. | reverse complement strand
CCCGCCTACGTCCCTTGACGCCGAACGCCTCTTTAACGCCGGGGTCAACAGCTTTGAGGACTTCAAAGCCCGGCGCCCCAGGTTCAGCGTTAGTATTTAAGGCTTAGCACAATGCGCCTATTTCGATAACAGACGATTAAGCCGCTTCACAAAGTCCGAAGGGTCTTTCAGCTTAATCCCCTCTACGAGCAGGGCCTGATCCAAAAGCACCCCTGCGGTGTCGGCAATGCGGGCCTCGTCATCGGTGTCCTTCAGGGCTGTTACGATGGGGTGGCTGCCGTTTACTTCCAGGATGGGTTTGATGTCGGGCATTTCCGTCTGGCCCATGGCTTTGAGCATCTGGGCCATCTGGATGGTAGGATCGTTTTCGTCCGCAACGATGCAGGAGGGGGAATCGTGGAGGCGCCGCGAGAGCTTTACGTCCTTGACCTTGTCGCCAAGGGCCTTTTTGATCTTTTCGATAACAGGCTTGATTTCCTTCTCCGCCGGCTTGTCCTTCTTTTCTCCCAGTTCCTCGTCCGCCCCGGCGCGGTTCACCGCTTTCAACTCCCAGCTCTGGCTTTCGGTCTTGCCGTCCGCGCCGGAACCTTCTGACAGATTTTTGGTTTGGCTGTAGCTGTGAAGCGACGGGATCACAATGTCGTCGATCTCGTCATCCATGATGAGCACTTCGATGCCCTTGGCGGTGTAGGCTTCCAGGAGAGGCGAGGCCTTGAGGGTTTTTTCATCCCCTCCGGTGATATAGTAGATATTTTTCTGATCCGGTTTCATGCGGGAAACGTAGTCCGCGAAACTGGTCCAGCCTTCCTGCGCGGAACTTTTGAAGCGCACCAGATCCTGGATGGCTTCGCGGTTGGCGTAATCCTGGTAGAGCCCTTCCTTCAAGGGGCGGTTAAACTGGGAAACAAAGGTCTCCCACTTGTCCCCGGCCTCCTGGTCGCCCGAAGCGGCCCGGTCCGCCAGGGCTTTAAACTCCGAAAGGAGCTTTTTCACCGAGGCGTTTTTGATGCTCATAAGGATCTTGTTCTGCTGGAGGATCTCCCGGCTCACATTGAGGGGCAGGTCTTCGGAATCGATGACCCCCCGGATAAAACGCAGCCATGCGGGCATGAGTTCCTTGTCATCGTCGGTAATGAACACCCGCTTGACGTAGAGCTTCACCCCGCTCTTATAGTCGGCGTGGTACATGTCAAAAGGGGCCTTCCTGGGAATGTAGAAGAGCGTGGCGTATTCCTGGGTTCCCTCAGCCCTGGTGTGGACATAGAAGAGCGGGTCCTCCATGTCGTGCCCAAGCTGTTTATAAAATTCCTTGTAGTCCTCTTCCTTGAGTTCCGATTTAGGCCGCCGCCAGAGGGCGGTTCCCGAATTGACGCGGTCGGTTTTTGTTTTGCTGCTCTTTTCTTTTCCCTTATCGTCGTATTCCTTCTCGTCATAAGTGAGGTAGATAGGGAAGGCCACATGATTGGAATAGCGTTTGATGATGTCCTCAATGGACCAGCGGTTACAGAACTCCTTTCCCTCTTCGCTGAGGTAAAGGATGACCGTGGTCCCCTGGCCGTCCCTGGAGGCGCTTTCGATGTCGTAGCTGTCTTTCCCTTCAGAGATCCACTTCCAGGCCCCTTCCTCGCCGGCCTTGCGGCTTATAACCTCGATTTTGTCCGCTACCATAAAGGCCGAATAAAACCCCACCCCGAACTGGCCGATGAGGTTCGAGTCCTTTTTCGCGTCAGCGGAAAGCTTTTCCAGGAAGGCCCTTGTCCCCGACCGGGCAATGGTTCCCAGGGATTCCACCAGATCCGCCTCGTTCATACCGATGCCGTTGTCTGAAACCGTGAGAGTCGAGGGGCCCTGGTCCGGCTCTTTTTTCGAGAAAGAGATATCGATCCTGGGATCAAAACTGATGGACTTATAAGCCTCGTCCGCCACGGTAAGGTATTTGAGTTTGTCCAGGGCGTCTGAGGCGTTGGAAACCAGTTCCCGCAGGAAGATTTCCCTGTTCGAATAGAGTGAGTGGATGATGAGGTGCAGAAGCTGACTCACCTCGGTCTGGAATTGGCGCTGTGCCATGTAAGGCTCCTTTCGTGTTAAGTGTTACTGTATTGGATTATTCCTGTATATAAAGATACTAAATTAAGGCAGGCCCAGGCAAGATGAAAATTTCAAAGATCGTCCTGGATGGGGGGGAGGTTGGTTGATCCATGTTTTCCCTTCAATTATTATAGTAGTATAGCCTTATGCATACGTCTCAGGTGCAAATAATCATGCCTTCTCATGTGAATGGGACCAGCCGGCTTTTCGGCGGCCAGCTCATGGCGTGGATCGATGTAGCCGCGGCTGTCGAGGCGCGCCGCCATACCAGGAGGCAGGTAACGACGGTAGCGGTGGATAACCTGCAATTTTTGGCTCCCGCGTTTCTGGACGAAACCGTCCGACTTGACGCCCAGGTTACCTGGACCGGAAGGACCAGCGTTGAGGTGAAAGTTGACAGTTTTGTCGAATCCCTGGCCGGAACGGAACGGCTTATCAACAGGGCCTACCTTGTGTTCGTCGCGCTTGACGATGACGGGAAGCCGGTTCCTATTCCCCCTTTTGTGCCTGCTACAGAGGAGGAAAAGCAGGAATGGAACCAGGCTGAAAAGAGGCGGGACCGGCGCCTGGCCGCGAAGAGCAGGTAGCGCCGGAGCCGCCTGTTCCGGAAAGCCCTTGTAGGTCCAGCGCTGCTGATCTATTCTTCTGTATAGGTAATTTATATGGATAAACTCATCATAAAAGGCGCCAGGGAGCACAATCTTAAAAACATCGACCTGGAGCTGCCCAGGGACAGGCTTATTGTCGTTTCGGGCCTTTCAGGGTCCGGGAAAAGTTCCCTGGCATTTGATACTATTTTTGCCGAGGGCCAGAGGCGTTACGTAGAGAGCCTTTCGGCTTATGCCCGGCAGTTCCTGGGCCGCATGGACAAGCCCGACCTTGATTACATCGAGGGCCTTTCCCCGGCCATTTCTATCGAGCAGAAAACTACCCACCGGAACCCCCGTTCCACCGTGGGGACCGTGACGGAAATATACGATTACTACCGGCTCCTCTATGCCCGGGTCGGGACTCCCCACTGCCCTGCCTGCGGCAGGGAGATCCGGGAGCAGAGCGTGGATCAGATTGTGGATACGATTCTGCAGATGGGCGGCGGCAAGAGGATCCAGCTTTTGGCCCCGGTGATCCGGGG
>JAITEW010000102.1 GCA_031281855.1 Treponema sp. | reverse complement strand
CCGTTGACAAAACGGCTTTCCTTGCCGGTCTTTTTGAGCATCGCTTCGATTTCAGGCCCCCCGCCGTGGACCAGCACGGTACGGATACCCAGGCACGACATCAGGATCACATCCTGGATTACCGCGGCTTTCAGGTCCCTGTTGATCATGGCGTTCCCGCCGTATTTGACCACCACGGTTTTACCCCTGAAACGCTGTATATACGGCAGCGCGTGGATCATCACTCCCGCCCGGTCGTTGTTGCTGATAGCGGATTCTTTCATCACAGCCCCTCTTTCATAGCGTCCCCTTGGTAATAAATACCGCCTAAGAGCGGTAATCGCCGTTTATTTTGACGTAATCATAGGTCAGATCGCAGCCCCATGCCGTAGCGGCCCCTGCCCCCTGCCCGGCGCTGATAACAATTTCGATTTCCTCCTGCGAAAGGATCTCTTTGGCTTTTTCTTCGGAAAAAGGCGCCGCGACTCCTGCGCTGCATACCTGTATTTCACCGGCGCAGGAAGCAAAACCCACGTCCACGGCAGCGGGATCGAAATCGGCGCCTGAATACCCCATGGCGCAGAGGATCCGGCCCCAGTTGGCGTCTGCGCCGAAACAGGCGGCCTTTACGAGGTTCGACGAGGCCACCGCTCTGGCAAGGGTCCCGGCGGCGTCTTCGGTAGCTGCGCCTGTAAGCCTGACGGTTACCAGCCTGGCGGCCCCCTCGCCGTCCCGGGCCATGGCCCTGGCAAGGGTTACGCAAAGATGCTCCAGCGCGTCCGCGAAGATCTCCCAATGCGGGCCTTCGGCGGCTATAGGCGCGTTCCCTGCCATTCCCGAAGCCATAACCAGGATGGTATCGTTGGTGGAAGTATCGCCGTCAACAGTGACGCGGTTAAAAGAACGCTTTACCGCCCGGCGCAGGGCTTTGTCCAGAAGCTCACGGGATATGGCGGCGTCGGTGGTAATAAAGCCGAGCATAGTAGCCATATTGGGATGGATCATGCCGGACCCTTTGACCATGCCCCCAAGGCGCACCGGTTTGCCGTCAATTTCAACCTCAACAGCGCCGTCCTTCTTCCGGGTATCGGTAGTCATGATAGCCTCAAGAGCCGCGGCGTGGCCCGACTCGTCGGCTCTGAGGGAATCCGCAAGGCTTTCGGCGCTGTTCTCGATAGCCGCCACAGGCAGGGGGACCCCGATGACCCCTGTGGAAGCCACAGCCACTTCCTCCGGCCTGATGGCGAACAGATCCGCTGCTAATCCGGCCATTTTCCGGGCCGCCGCAATCCCCGCTTCGCCGGTACAGGCGTTGGCGTTCCCTGAATTGGCGATAACCGCCCTGAGGACGCCGCCCTTGAGGTGCTCCATGCTCACCAGCACGCTGGCGGCTTTTACCTTGTTCGTGGTAAACATAGCGGCGGCGGTACACGGTTTTTCCGAATAGATAAGGGCCAGATCCCGTTTCCGGGACGAGGCTTTGATGCCGCACCAGATGCCTCCGGCCCGGAAACCCCTGGGAGCGCACACGCCGCCTGACACTTCTTTCATCCCAATTCTCCAGTATCAGAATAACGCCGGGACAGCGCCAAGCCCGGCAGTTTCTTCAAAGCCCATACAGATATTCATGTTTTGTACCGCCTGGCCTGCGGCGCCTTTTATCATATTGTCGATAGCGCTGACAACGATAAGCGTAGAGCCCCCCTGATCGATATGAACCGAGATGTCGCAGAAATTGGACTGCCGCACCCTGTTGGTGGCCCCGCAGACCCCCGGGGGGAGAACCCGGACAAAAGGCTCGTTTTTATAAAAATCTTCATATACTTTGCGGATCTCCGCTGTTTTGGCCTCCAGCTCTTTGCCGGGAGGTCTTGGAGCGCCTGAAGCCGCCGGGGTTTGCCATGAGGGGCTTAAGGGTATGTAAATAGTGCTGAGTATACCCCGGTTCATGGGGACCAAATGGGGGGTAAAGATGACGGACGGAGCAGAGGCGCCGCCCTGTTCAGCCATAACCCGGAAATTCCGGCTTATCTCCGGGATATGCCGGTGCGACGCTACTTTATACGGCGCTACTGAATCGGAACATTCGGGAAAATGGAAAGACCGGGAAGGTTCCCTGCCGCCGCCGGTTACGCCGGAAGCGGAATCCACGATAATAACCGCTCCGGGCGCGGCTAAGCCCCCTGCTAGGGCGGGAAAAGCGCCCAGCGAAGCGCCGGTAGGATAACAGCCGGGATTCCCTATGATCACAGGCCCCTGTTTTGCAAGTTCCAGGATCTTCTTTCTGTTGAGTTCCGGGAGGCCGTAAATCGAGCGCCTCCTCAATTCAGGATAGACATAGGTTTTGCCGTACCAGGCGGTAAAGGCGGCTTCATCCTCGTCAAAACGGAAGTCCGCTGAAAGATCGATAAAGGGAATCCCCTTTTCCATGCAGATTTTAGCGTACTGTTCCCCTACGCCGTGGGGCAGCGCCGCAAAGACCGCGTCCGATCCCGCCGCAACCTCTTCGGGTTTTACCAGAGGCCCGGAGATCTTTCCCAGGAAATTAGGGTAAACATTCTCGATCCTGTCGCCTTCAAAACTAACCGACCCCAGGACCAGGGCGGAAACCTGGGGGTGCGCCGCGAGGAGGCGGACCAGTTCCGCTCCTGCATAACCTGTGGCGCCGATAACTCCCGCAATCATCCCCTGAACCTCCGTGCGATTAGAATATATTATTTTGCATAAATATTAATTTTGGTCAATAACGCCTCTAAGATATTGACTAATAAAGCCTTTTTTTGGAATATTTATACATAAAAAGGTAAGGTGGGATTTATGGTACAAACGGTTGAGGCGGCAGTACCGGACACAGCGGAGTTTCAGGAACAGGATGAGGAATACCAGAGCGGTAAAATTTACTGCGCCAACTGCATTCACTGCAAGGTAGTTCCGGCTAAATCGGACAAAGACGATCAGTATGTGCTGCGGACCCGCTGCGCCGCGGGTAAATGGAAAAAAAAGCTTGGCGAAGAAAAGCTGTACAAGTACTGCACTATCACCAGGCGTTACCTGGATTCCTGCAACGCCTACGAGGCCATGGGAGACGCCAGGGAATTTATCAGAGAGCTGAAGAAAACCCTTCCGGGCAAGGACGTGGTTTACCCCTGTTTCTGGGAGCAGGAAAACCAGGAGTAAAGCAGCCGGCGGTTAAACTTGACTTGTAAAAAACTTTCTTGCCTACCCGGGGGGAGTCTCCGCCGGGTATGGCTGGCGGATTTAACGCAATATGGGTCAAATTTAGAGTGAACCAAGGGGGGCCGGACGTTACGAAACAGGATTCGGTGAATCCTCCGGACTCATCTGTTCAAGCTGCTCCAGCGTATAACCCTGTTTCAGTAAGTCTATAGCCTTTTGCCAGGCGTTTTTTTCACCCCTGGCTTC
>JAITEW010000352.1 GCA_031281855.1 Treponema sp. | reverse complement strand
CGAGAGCCAGCGGGGGAAGCGGCTGTATTTCTGCCTACGCTGGGAATCGACCACGAACCTGAAGGGGCCTTTCGGGGAGATTTATTCCGCCGTCATTCCATAAAAACGGCGCGTCATTCCGTAACTATAGCGAATTACCTTTCAAATATTAACTTAACGTCAATTCGCGTAATTCGCCGACTTTCTTCTCTTTGCCGAACTCACGTTACAATGACGCCGGTCGTCTTTGCGCTATGTAAAACTGCCGTTATCGGGTATAGTTATAAGTGGTATGATCATCATCAATGGAGAGCGTTTCACATGACCCAGGGCAGGATTATCAGAAAGCGCCGAATGTCATAGTTATCAACATTGTGAATTACGAGTATCTGCCGCAAGTTCCTGTGTTTCACACGAGCTTTCATATATAGGAAGACACGTACCGGGAAGTCCTGTTGACCGATGCCCTGGAGATACACTTTATCGACATGGTGAAATTCCGGCGGCTGGCGGAAAAGGACATTATAAACGAGCCGTTGCACCGGTGGTTGACATGGTTGATAAGGACAGTCCGTAAACAATAGTGGAGGAAAGGCTGGTGTATGTCTCAAGCGACAAAGAGGTGCTGCGGGCGTACCAATGCGGAAAAGGTACTTCATCCTGTCTTTTAACCGTACCGGATATGTTTTCCCTGTCTACGATAATGATATGATCTTTGTGTTTCATAAAGAAACTGTTTTTACCATCCCCTGAAATGAAAAGCTGATTGATGTAACTCAATCGCAGCTTCCATAACGCTGCCTTGCTGTAAGCCGCTTTCTTATATAATCTTATGTAATACTGTAGATTATATTTGCAGATTATTTGGGTTATTTTATAGAGGAAAGCGTCATGGGAAAGTATATTCTGGCCCTGGATCAGGGGACCACCAGTTCACGGGCCATTCTCTTTGACTGGGATCAAAATATGATAGGTCTGGAACAGAAGGAATTTGCCCAGATGTATCCCCGTGAAGGCTGGGTGGAGCATGATCCTATGGAGATCTATTCTTCCCAGTATGCGGTGATGATGGAACTCCTGACCAAAAATGATATAGCCCCTGGGGATATAAGCGCCATCGGCATAACGAACCAGCGGGAGACTACGGTAGTCTGGGACAAGATCAGCGGGCGTCCTGTTTACAACGCTATCGTGTGGCAGTGCCGCCGTACGTCGGACATCGTAGACAGCCTCGTTAAAAACGGCCTTGGGGAGTACATCAAAAAAACCACCGGCCTTGTGCCTGACGCGTATTTTTCGGGCACCAAGATCAAATGGATCCTGGACCATGTTGAAGGCCTCCGGGAACGGGCAAAAAACGGGGAGATCCTTTTCGGCACTGTGGATACCTGGCTTATCTGGAAACTCACCAACGGCGCCGTGCACGCTACGGACTACACCAACGCCAGCCGGACCATGCTGTTTGACATCCTCAGGCTGGACTGGGATGACGAGCTCCTTAACGCCCTGAACATACCCCGGGAAATGCTCCCTGCTGTTTATCCCTCAAGCCGGATTTTCGGTACCGCAAACATCCAGGGCGTTGAAATACCCATTGGCGGGGTAGCGGGGGATCAGCAGGCGGCCCTTTTCGGCCAGTGCTGCTTTGACAAAGGTGAAGCCAAGAACACCTACGGCACAGGGTGTTTCCTCCTTATGAACACCGGAGACGCCCCGTGCGAAAGCCGGAACGGCCTTTTAACCACCATAGCCGCAAGCCTTGACGCGAGGGTTCAGTACGTGCTTGAGGGAAGCGTCTTTGTCGGCGGCGCGGTGATCCAGTGGCTCAGGGACGAGATGCGTTTTATCACCGAAAGCGCCGACTCGGAATACTACGCCGGAAAGGTGGCTGATACCGGCGGCGTCTATCTGGTCCCTGCCTTTACGGGCTTAGGGGCCCCTTACTGGGACATGTACGCCCGGGGCTGCATCGTAGGCATCACCAGGGGCACCAAGCGCTACCATATCATCAGGGCCGCCGAGGAATCCATCGCTTACCAGAGCCTCGACCTGGTGCGGGCTATGGAAAAAGATACGGGCACGAAGATCGCGGAACTCAAAGTAGACGGCGGCGCGAGCCGGGACAGGTTCCTCATGCAGTTCCAGGCCGACATCATGGGGGGGACTATACGCCGCCCTGTGGTCCGGGAAACCACCGCCCTGGGAGCCGCGTACCTTGCGGGTATTGCAGCGGGTTTCTGGAAAGGCAAAGAAGAAGTCCGGGGCAAATGGCAATGCGACATCAGCTTTACCCCGGAGATGGACGATGCGAGGCGGAAAGAACTCCTGGAAGGCTGGCACAAGGCCGTAGGCCGCAGCCGGGGCTGGAGCCAAAACTAGGCGCCCGGTTTTCTTATCTTGAAAGCACCTCTTCCCTGTCTGCCAGGAGTATGTCCAGGGTAATGGTTTTTCCGTTTCTGACAACTTCCACTTTTATGGATTCTCCGGGTTTGTTGTCCTCCAGTGCAGAGTAGAGATCCGCAAGCGCGCCTGTTTTCATGCCGTCTACAGAGGTGATGATATCGCCTCCCAGGTAGATGACGCTACGTCCGTACTGTACCGGCTCGGCGCCCTGCCGCAGGCCCGCCTTTTCGGCCAGGCCGTTCCGCCTGGTCCGGGATACCAGGAGCCCTGAAGAGATCGGAAGTTTCGCGTACCGCACCAGAGAGGGGAAGATCTGGACCACTGTGGCGTCGATCCAGCCCCGGCGCACTTTGCCGTATTCGATGATCTCGGCTACGACCCGTTTAGCGGTGTTAATGGGCACCGCGAAGCCTATGCCCACGGATCCCCCTGAAGGGGAGTAGATCATGGTGTTGATGCCGATCATCCGGCCCTGGGTGTCCAACAAGGGGCCTCCCGAATTGCCGGGGTTGATGGAAGCGTCGGTCTGTATCATATCCCTGATGACATGGTTGGTTGAAGTCTGTATGGGCCGGCCCAGGCCGGAAACGATGCCTACCGTAAGGGTGCGCTCAAGGGCAAAGGGGTTGCCGATGGCCAGGACCTTCTGTCCGACTTTAAGATTGTCGGAACTGCCGAAGGGTATGGTTCTGATATCGCTTCCCCTTGGGGGATCGAATTTCAGCACCGCAATATCGTTTTCCGGGTCCGTCCCTACTACGGTTCCTTCGTACTGGCTGCCATCGGCCAGGTTGATGTAGACCTTGTTCGCGTTTTCTATCACATGATTGTTTGTGAGCACATAGCCCCTGGTATCGATGATGGACCCCGAACCGGAGCCTCCTGCCTGGGGTACCGGCTCCAGAAACCAGTTGAGCGCGACAGTTTCGGTGGTTATGTTTACCACCCCCGCGTTGAGCTGTTCGTAGATAGAGATGTTTTCCCGCTCGTCTTCGGTGTACGGCGCGGGATCGGCGGTGTTATGCTGAAGCACCTGCGGCGACTGGCGGAGCTGCAGGGTTTCGGCGCTGCTCCTGACGGCCAACCCGGCTGTTTCCTGGGTATTGTTTTCGGCTTTTGAAGAGAATACCGAGCCGGGAAACTTCAAAAGCCCGATCCCTAAAGCGAACATAACTACAATAAGGCCCGTCAAAACTGAGAAAAATATCACCTGGCCCCGGCTGTATAGTTTCATAGAGGCTCCTCCATGCTTTTATTTCAGTAATAATATCCATTATAGAATAGCAAATTCCGGGGATTAATTAAAGCGGGATTAAGACCGATACTGATACTGGATATGGGTATATTCGCTTCTTTCGTAAAATACGCGCCTGTTCTCCTTCTTGCCCTGTCAGGGAGCCTTGCGGATCTTTACGCTCTGGACCTGGCAACAAAAAAAATCGAAGACGATTCTTCGCTGCGGATTTCCCTGAAAGACGCCTGGTTTACCGAAACCCCTGCGAGGGTGCTCGGCAGAAGATCCGAATACCATACCCTCAAAGGCGGCAGCCGTATACAGGTCCGCAGCGAAGCCGGAAAAGACGAATTTATGATCATCCTCGCCCGGGAGCTGCCGGGAGCTGCCGGAAACAGCAGGGGGGATTCCTACCCCGGCTGGGCACAGGGGTCCTGGATCCTCACCAGAAGGCGCGATGACGGCAGCCCTTCCAGGATACGCATCTTCTTGAGGAGCGATCCCTATACCTATATCCAGTTCAGGCCCTTTAGCTCTGACAAAAGCCAGATGGACGTGGTCCTGTACGATGGCTACATTATCCGGTCCCTTCCGGTGGCCATACCCTTTGAACGCCTCTATGTGCTCCCTGTGGAAGACGCCCTTGCTGCCGCCGGGGACCGGTTTCCCCGCCGCTACTTCGACCCTGATCCCGGCATGTACCGGGACAGCAGGGCCTTTACCGCAGCGGTCCGTTCCCGGCTTGCGGAGTTAAGCTTCCGGGACGACGGGGCTATCGATGAACAGGGGAACTACGTTTTTATCGATACTCTGGAAAAGCAGGACGGAGACGGCGGGCTTAACTGTTCGGGTTTTGCCAAATGGGTGGTAGACGGTATCCTGAAGCCCCTGACAGGGACGCGGCTTTCCGTGGCGCCGCTTAAAGAACCTTTCGGCAGCAGGGGCGACAACTTTACCGCGCCATGGGAACAGGTCAGGGATCCCTTCTTCGGCCTGGACTGGTGCCGCAACCTGGCTTCCCAGGCATGGACTGTCCTCCGTTCCCGGACCTATGCGGCGCTCGAAGAAATCGAGGTAAAAAACTGGCCTTTCTCCCAGGTCATTCTGCGTAATCCCGAAGGTTCCTCGGTTTACGCTTATCCGGGTTTCCTGGAAAACGCGGGTTTCGGTATCGAGGGCCTTCATCCCCTTTTGTATACCCTTGCTGTTGACGAACCTGGCCGCATCTACCTGGCAGCGGTGAATACCGAAATCGGCGCCCCTGTTACCGCCAGCAATCCCCGGGGTCTTCCCCGGCTGCGCCAGTACTTCCATATCGCCGTCCTGGTCCCTTACTTCAACGAATACGGCAGCTTCCAAATCGCTGTTTTCGAAAGCGCCGAGGAAACCTCCTTTACCCAATTCAAGAACCGCTACCCCGGACACTTCGTCAACTTGAGCCGCATCCCGGTGGAAGGGAATTTTGATCCGGATTAGGGAGCCCTTTAGTGCCTGTTGCAAAAGGCGGTGTAAAGGGCTGAACAAAGAGAATTGACAGAACCCAAAAGCGAACTTAGGATTGAATAATGAACTATAAACCTTTAGCTGCGCTTGTAATATGTATTGTTATATGCCTTGTTTCCGCCGCTTTGGC
>JAITEW010000188.1 GCA_031281855.1 Treponema sp. | reverse complement strand
GAAAAGACTGCTGCGGGAGAACTCAGAATCAGCCTCAAGTCATCGGACCTTGAGTTCGGTTCGTACCTCACATTCGGAGTCGTGCCCAAAGCCAATACCGACCGGGAACACAAGCCTATCGGCACCGGGCCCTTCAGTATCGAAAGTTATGCTCCTCAACAAAGCCTGGTCTTAAAAAAGAATCTCTCCTACTGGAAACCCGGCGTTCCCCGCCTGGATAAAATCACCTATGTTTTTGTGGCCGATTCCAACGCCCGGCTCCTGGCTTTGCAGGGTTCAAGCGTTGATGCCGGCGGTATTACCGGCTCGGATCTGGATCAGCTTCCCCAGGATAAGTTCCATTTTGAACCGGGCTATTCCAACTCCGTTCAGCTTCTGGCTCTGAATAACGCGGTGAAGCCCCTGGATGATAAAAGGGTGCGCCAGGCCATCAATTACGCTGTTGACCTTCAGGAAATTATTGATGCGGCCTTTTTCGGCAGGGGGGAACCCTCCGGGAGTCCTCTCATCCCGGCTCTGAAAAAATACTACAACGAAAGCCTCAGAAACCCCTATCCCCGGGATATCGCGAAAGCTCAAAGCCTTTTGGCTGCTGCCGGTTTGTCCGGCGGTTTTCCCCTGGAGATCACCGTGCCTTCAAACTACACTATGCATGTTGATACCGCTCAGGTGCTGGCGGACCAACTGGCAAAGATCAATATCAGGGTGAGCATCAAGCTGGTTGACTGGGCGACATGGCTTTCCGAGGTGTACCGGGACCGGAATTACCAAGCCACGATTATCTCCCTTGATTCGGCGAGTATTTCCCCCCGCAGCTTCCTGACTCGCTACCGCTCGGATAACGGCAGTAACTTTATCAACTTCAAAAGTACGGCCTTTGACCAGGTCTATGACGCGTCCCTTACGGAGCTTGACGAGGCCAAACGGATCACTCTGTATAAAGAGGCTCAGAAGATCATTTCCGACGAGGCGGCCAGCGTATATATTCAGGATATCATCGGTTACGCCGCATGGCCTAAGGATTACGCAGGTTTTGTCCACTATCCCCTCTATGCATCGGACTTCTCGACAGTGTACCGGACAAGATGACAAACCCCCTTCTTTGGGTTCAGGGGCTTTCCGTCGGCATAAAGACCGGCGGGAAGACCCTCATTGCGGTGGACGACATCAGTTTCAAGGTGGGCTCCGGCGAAATCGTCGGGATCGTCGGGGAGTCCGGTTGCGGCAAAACCCTGACGGCCTTATCGATTCCCCGCCTCCTCCCCGGAGGGATGGAGATCCTCCGGGGGATCATTCTTCTGAATGGCCTGGACACCGTAACTCTGTCATCAAAAGAACTCTGCCGCATCCGGGGAAAGGATGTTTCCATGGTGTTCCAGGAACACTCGTCAAGCCTCAATCCTCTCCGGCGGGTGGGCAGCCAGATTGCCGAGTCTCTGGAACTCCACGGGCTGCGGGAGAAAAAGCGTCTTCGGGAAGCGGCTCTGGAAGCTATGGACAAAACAGGACTTCCAAATGCGGAACGTCTCTTTATGGCCTACCCTCACGAGCTTTCCGGGGGCATGCGTCAGCGGGCCATGATCGCCCTGGCGGCGATATCCGGCCCCAAACTGCTCATCGCCGACGAGCCCACCACCGCTCTGGATGTAACGATTCAAGCGCAGATTCTCTCTCTTCTCAAAACCATCAACCGGGAACTCGGTATGTCGATTCTCTTTATATCCCATGACCTTGCGGTAATAAACCAGATCTGTGACCGGGTTCTGGTGATGTATGCGGGAAAAATCGTTGAGGAGGGTACTGTGGGGAACATCTTCTGGCATCCCGTCCACGAGTACACCAGGGGCCTCATGGGCTCTATTCCGGCCAAATCCATGAAAGGCCGCCCTCTGGCAAATATACCAGGCAAGGTACCGTCCCTTGAGGAGAAGCAAAGTACCGGTTGTCCCTTTGCGCCTCGATGTAAGCGGCTTCTGAATCGCTGTTTTGAGCGGTTCCCGGAAAAAACCAATTTAAGTGAAAACCATGGGGTCTACTGTTATCTTGCCGACCCCGATAGCGAGATGGAATATGTCAGACTCTAATCTGCTTCTTGAGGTATGCGGGGTCTCGAATGTTTATGAGACATCCTCTCTGGGTTTCCTTGGCCGGAAACGGCGGATACCGGTCCTCAAAAACATCAACTTTGAGATACGCCGGGGCGAAATTTTTGGACTTGTAGGCGAATCCGGTTCCGGGAAAACTACCTTGGGAAACTGTATCCTGGGACTCCTGGGCTACGAGGGAACAATCCGAATCAGCGGCAAAGAGCGCCGCGGCCTGAGGGAAACGGCGCGGAATATACAGGCGGTGTTCCAGGATCCCGATAGTTCCCTTGACCCCTCCAAGACCGCCGGTTTTCTCCTTGAAGAACCCCTGGTGATTCACCGGGCCGGTTCAAGAACCGAACGGGACCGGCGGGTTGACGAAGTCCTTGAACTGGTGGGGCTGGATTCTTCCTACAAAAGGCGGCGGGTTTATGAACTGTCCGGGGGCCAGAAACAGCGCATCTGTATCGGCTGCGCCCTGGTCCTTGAGCCGGACCTTATCATCGCCGACGAGGCGGTAAGCGCTTTGGATGTTTCCGTGGGCGCCCAGATTCTCAATCTCTTCAGAGACCTCCACGAGCGCCTGGGATTGTCCCTCTTTTTTATTTCCCACAATTTAAACCTGGTATATTACCTTTGTGATACTATTGCCGTAATGTATCGTGGCGAGATCGTTGAAAAGGGAGAAGCGGAGAAACTCTATGCAGCGCCGGAACACCCCTATACCAAGGCTCTCCTTGAAGCCGCCCCCGGCATAGACCGGCCGCCACAGGGAGGAGTATAACGCTATGTCTGCCCTGAATAATCATACCGGTTCTATTGACCGGCCCAAGTATTCCTGTGCCCTGGGAGGAGCCCTGGCAACCCTCTCCGCCCTGCCCCGCACGGTACCCATTGTCCACGCCTCGCCGGGCTGCGCCCTCAATCTGGGTTATGCCATTGACGCCGGTGCGGGCTACGCCGGTTCCGGCTATTCAGGCGGTGCGGCGCTGCCCTCCACCAATGTCTGCGAAGAGGAGATTGTTTTTGGCGGCGAGGGCCGCCTTAGAGAGCAAGTTGAAAAAACAATTGAATTGGTGGATGCGGATCTTTACATCATACTCTCGGGTTGTATGGTCGAGATGATAGGCGACGACATAGTTTCCGTTACCCGGGACACGGCTCTGAGGGGCCGGCATGTTCTCGCTGCGGAAACCGGCGGCTTCCGGGGAAATTCCTATAAGGGCTACGACATCGTCCTTTCCGCCCTGTTCCGGGACTTTGTGAAAAAGCAGTGCAAGAAAGATTCCGGCCTCGTCAACGTGATAGGCCTTGTCCCGGCTTACGATGTTTTTTACCGGGGAAACCTCACCATCGTCAGGACCCTGCTTGAACAGCTTGGCTTGCGGGTGAATACTTTTTTTACTGAAAGCGACCGCCTGGAAGATCTGGAGAACGCCGGAGAGGCCGCCCTCACTATCGTGCTAAGTGACCGCTTTGGCGTGGAAAGCGCGGAGGTCTTTCAAAAAATCCACGGCACACCTTTTATTACTACGGGCCTTCCCATCGGAGGGGAAGCCACAGCGCGGTTCCTCCGGCGCGTGGCCGGAACCTTGGGCATAGGGGAAACAAAAGTCAAGGAACTCATCGCCCGGGAAGAGGATCGGTACTACAAAAACCTGGTGCGTATATCGAACCTTTACAATGACTACGATCTTCAGCGTTATGTAATCATTGTGGCGGATTCAAACTACGCCCCGGCTTTCTCGGGTTTTGTTGCCGACGATCTGGGCTTTCTGCCGGAACTTGCCGTGATCACAGATGTGATAAGACCGGAGGAAGAGGCTGTCGTAAAAACACGTTTTACCGAAGGAAGGGAGGGACTAACGCCGGAGATCGTCTTTGATCGCAATGAAGAACAACTCCTCCCCCTTATCAAACGGCACTGGGCCCTCGATCATAACGACTGGTACTACGACACCATGACACCCCAGGTGATCATCGGTAGTTCTTTTGAGATCGATCTGGCGGCGGACCTGGGAGCGCCCCTCCTTTGCGCCGCCTATCCCGTGACCAATCGTGTGGTCATGTCCCGGGGCTATGCCGCTTACTCAGGTGCAGTGACTCTGGCGGAAGATCTTTTAAGCGTCCTTATCGCAGCGCGTTAAGGAATCATTTTTTTTTGAGGAGAAACAGTTATGAACGAACTGACCTATACCTATCTTAAGGCACGGGAAGCGCCCAAGCGGGAAGACCGCCTCGGCGCCGCAAACGCCCTGGGTAAATGCGGCGGAAAACGCTGCGCTCTGCGGGAATCGGGATGCCTCAAAAATGCCGCCCGTTCCTTCCAGCAGACCCAGGGCTGCCAGTTGTACCTTGCGTCATCTATCATCAATACATTCATCAATGCGGTGATCGTAGTTCACGCCCCCCTGGGCTGCGCCAGCGCCAACACCATGGCAGCCGGTACGACCCGGGTCGTCCAGCGCCAACGCGATCCCCGGGCCTCGGGCCTTATCTGGGTGAACAGCAACCTGGACAACAGCGACGTGGTAAACGGCGGCGAGGCAAAACTCGCCGAGGCGATCCGCTATGCCGACCGGACCTTCCGGCCCCAGGCGATCCTCGTGGCGAGTACCTGTGTGCCCGGCATCATGGGCGACGATATTGAAAATGTGATCGACGATATGCAAAGCAAGGTGAGCGCCGCCATCGTGCCCCTCCACTGCGAGGGTTTTCGCAGCAAGATCATGGCGACCGCCTACGACTCGGTCTATCACGGCATCCTGAAAACCCTGCTGGACAAACGCCGGGAGCGGAAACCTCTGCCGCTGGTTCCCGACGAATATGCCGATTTCCGGGAGAAACTTGCCGTAACGCACAGCGTCAATGTGTTCAACGTCTCGTCTATGAGCCGCCCGGATGAACTGGAACTGTCGCGTCTCCTCTCTGCCTGCGGACTTACGGTGCGCCTTTTCCCCTGTTACGCGCATCCCGACGACTTCGGCTATATCGAAGAAGCGGCCCTCAACGTGAGCGTATGTTCAACCCACGATGACTATTTTGGCGGCCATTTGGAAGGCATCACCGGCACGCCCTACCGGAATTTTGACATCCCCATCGGTACCAAAGCCATCCGTCACTGGGTGACGGGCATTGCGGATTTTTTCGGCTTTGGCGAAATCGCCCGTCAGATCTGCGATAACGAGGAAACAAAATTACGGGAAGCCTTGGCCCCCTACCGGGAACGCCTCGCGGGAAAGCGCGTGTACCTCGCTGGGGGTGAAATCCGCGCCCTGGCGATGGCGGAATTTCTCCGGGACGATCTCGGCATGGAAATTATGACAATCCAAGCCTACCATTACGATCAGTTTGCCGATGGCCTCCTGGAACGGGTAGAACAAGGGGGGGAACGCCTCTTTGCCTCCGGTACGGGCCAGCCTTTTGAGCAAACCAATATCCTGATGAAAGAAAAACCGGACCTCTATATAGGCCATGTGGGCATCAACGGCTGGGCGGGCCGGGCGGGCTTTCCCGTGTTCCCTTTGTGGATCGTTTCGGTAAACTATATGGGCTATTCCGGCGCTTTCGAGATTGCCCGCCGCCTTGTCAGGATACTCAAGAACAGCGCCTTTAACCGGAATCTTGCCGCCCACATTCCGCTGCCCTATCGCGCCGAATGGTATGAAAAGGATCCCTACTCGTACATTAAGGAGGGAAACGCGGTAGGAGCGCGGGGATAGTGTTCCGGGTTTAATATGACAGAACAAACCCCGGTCATTGCCCCGGCCGGGGTACAATCGAGTCAAAAAGGGCTGTGGAAAGGTATCGCTCCCCGGTGTCAGGGAGCAGGGCTGTGACAATTTTACCTGTAAACTCTTCCCGGCGGGCGATTTGCGCGGCTGCAAAAGCGGCGGCCCCGGAAGAGATACCTACCAGTAAGCCTTCCACAGCGGCAAGGCGTTGAGCAGTGTAAAAAGCTTCCTCGTTCCGCACCTGAAAGATTTCGTCATAGATTTTTGTATTGAGTACCTTTGGAAAAAACCCCGCGCCGATGCCCTGGATCTGGTGAGGTCCCGGCATAAATCCGGAAAGCACCGGGGAATCTCTGGGCTCCACGGCAAACACCTTGATTGCCGGATTCTTTTTTTTGAGAGCCTCCCCCACGCCGGTTATTGTACCGCCGGTGCCCACTCCCGCCACGAAGGCAGCCACCTCACCCTGGGTGTCCCGCCAGATTTCCTCTCCTGTGGTTCGCCGGTGGACTTCCGGGTTTGCCGGATTGTCAAACTGCTGGGGGATAAAGGAATTTGGGATCTGGGCCCGGAGTTCCTCAGCCTTGCGAATCGCCCCCTTCATGCCCTGCGCTCCCGGGGTCAGCACCAGTTCGGCGTTCAGAGCCGCCAGGAGTTTCCGCCGTTCAAGGCTCATTGAATCGGGCATGACCAGGATGATACGGTAGCCTTTTGCCGCAGCGACAAAGGCCAGCCCGATGCCGGTGTTCCCGCTGGTGGGCTCAATGATCACGCTGCCGGGCCGCAGTTTTCCCTCCTGTTCGGCGGCTTCGACCATAGCCCGGGCGATCCGGTCCTTGACGCTGCCCAAAGGGTTGAAATATTCAAGTTTCACCACGAGGCGCCCGCGAATTTTCTCTTCATCGGCATAACGCTTCAGTTCAAGGAGCGGGGTGTTCCCGATAAGATCAATGAGCGAAGATGCAATCTGTACCATTTGCAGTAAACTCCCTTTAATTGCGGCTGTTTTAAATTAACTTTTTTTGAATAAGGTCAATTTATATAACATATAAATACTATGTGTTTTATATATATTAAAGTCAACCTGCAGGGAATAGACTGAAAAACACGCGGGAAGGGGAGCCGTCTTGCATAAAGCAGGATATTGAATATAGTTGAAATCTATGGAAATTGTTATCGTTATTTCAGAGGAATTAATAGTATGAAGCACAGGATGGCTATAATCGGTTACGGCGGGATGGCGGGGTACCACCATGAAAACATCAACAAGCATTTCCCGGATATGGAAATCGCCGGTGTTTACGACATCAGGGAAGAGGCAGGACAGAAAGCCCGTGAAAAGGGGCTTGCGGTCTTCAAGAGTCCTGAAGAAATTTACGGCAATAAGGACATAGAGCTTGTCCTTGTGGCGACGCCCAACGATTTTCACAAGCCCTACGCCATTGCCTGTCTTGAAGCGGGCAAGAATGTTATAAGCGAAAAGCCCGTTACCCTCAACGCTGCGGAGCTTGAGGAGATCATCGCTGCGTCGAAAAAAGCAGGCAAATTCTTTACAGTCCACCAGAACCGGCGCTGGGACAGGGATTTCCTTATTCTGAAAAAAATCTTTGCGGACGGTCTTCTCCACGATCCCTATGTGATCGAAAGCCGGGTTCAGGGTTCCCGCAGGGGGCTTCACGGCTGGCGGGGCTGGAAGCAGAACGGCGGCGGCATGGTTCTCGACTGGGGCGTGCACCTTATCGATCAGATGCTCAATTTTACGGCGCCCAAAAAATGCGTGGCCGTCAGCGCGGTACTCCATAAGGTTTTTGCGCCTGAAGTGGATGACAATTTTACCGCTTCTTTCCGTTTTGAAGACGGTCTCAATTATATCGTCAATGTAGCGATGAATTCCTTCATCGTTCAGCCCAGGTGGCATATTTCCGCTGCCGACGGTACCTGCCTGATTCAAAACTTCGAGTGCGAAGGCAGGATCGTGAAGCTGGCGGACGACAAAACCCTCGAATGGGCCGAAGACATTGTCTACACCGCCGCCGGTCCTACCCGTTCAATGGCCCCGAGGCCCAGGGAAACAACCCTGGAACTCAAGCTTCCTGATGTTACCGGGTCCTGGCAGGACTACTACCGCAATATCATTGAAGCCCTTGAAGGCAAAGCCCAGCCCATTGTCAAAACCGCTGAAGCCTTAAGGGTGATGAAGCTCATCGACCTCGTGTTTCTTTCGGATGAAAAGAAATGCGGCGTTGAATGCAGTATATAAGCAGGCCATTAAAACGCATCTATTTCTCCTTAATATACCCTGTATACCCTGCTCAGGAATCGGCGTCTGCCCTGCGGGGAGTTGATTAAAGGGCCGGGGGGCTATAGACTTTTCTATAAAGGAACTTAATGGAGGACAGTATAACCATCGTTTTGGACTCGGGGGATCTCTTGTCCGGGGTATGCGGCGCCAACGACGGAAACCTGAGGGTCATTGAGGATTCTCTGGGAGGCCGGATAGCCGCCAGGGGAAACGAAATTCGCCTTGAAGGGGTGGATGAATCGGGGAGACGTCGTTTCAGGGAGCTTATGGACAGCCTTATCAGCCGTGTGCGGGAAGGGGAGTGTCCTTCTCCCGAATATGTCAAAGCCCTGTCGGTGAACCTCGAAGCCCTCTCCCCGGCCCGGGAAGAGTCGGTTATTCAGATTCCTCATGGGTTCGGCAGGGTGTTCCCCCGGAGTCGCAATCAGGCCGATTATATTCTCGGGATGCGCAATAACGATATCTGTTTCTGTGTCGGCCCCGCAGGTACCGGTAAAACCTACCTTGCTATTGCCGAGGCTTTAAGGCTTGTCCTTTCCCGGAAGATGCGCAAGCTGGTGCTTACCCGTCCGGTGGTGGAGGCGGGTGAAAGTCTCGGTTTTCTTCCCGGGGATCTGGCCCAGAAGATCAATCCCTATCTACGTCCCCTCTATGACGCCATGGAGTCCCTGATCCCCTTCGATACGATCCGCAGAATGGAGGAAACCAGGGCCATAGAGATTGCCCCTCTTGCCTATATGCGGGGCCGGAGTCTCAACGATTGTATCGTAGTTCTGGATGAAGCCCAGAATACCACCAAAGAACAGATGAAGATGTTCCTTACCCGTATCGGGGAGGGGGCCCGGGCGATAGTTACAGGGGATACCACCCAGATAGATCTCCCCCGGAGGAGCGAATCGGGTTTGCTGCATGCCGTTTCCATCCTTTCCGGCGTGGAAGGGCTCTACTTTGCCTGGCTTCATACTGCCGATATAGTCCGGAATCCCCTGATTAAGAAGATAATTCAGGCCTATGCGATTAATGAAAAAACAAATTAGGAAGCCGGATTTTAAAAAAGCCGGCCTGACACTGCTCAATG
>JAITEW010000198.1 GCA_031281855.1 Treponema sp. | reverse complement strand
CCTGGCCCGGCTGGCGCTGCCCATACTGGCAGTGGCGGTTGTTGCGGCGTTGTTCTCAAACCTGATACAGACAGGGTTTCTTTTTACCACCAAGCCCCTGGTTCCGGACTTTTCCCGCGTGGCCCCCAGGCTGGGGCGCTATTTTCAGCGTACCCTCTTTTCCGTTGAAGGGCTGGTCAATTTCGCCAAGTCTGTCGCCAAAATGGCCGTCATCGGCATGGTGGCGTATTTTCTCATCAGATCGCGGATAAAGGACCTGGCCAATCTCCAAACCGCGGGGCTCTGGAACGGGATCAGCCTGGTGTCTTCCCTGGCTGCCAGAATGCTCATCATCTCGGCGCTTCTGTTGCTGCTTATATCCATCCCGGATTACCTGTTCCAGCGCTGGCAGTTCAGGGAATCCCTCAAGATGACCAGGGAACAGGCCAAAGAAGAGCTGAAGCAGGACGAGGGGGACCCCCAGATCCGGTCAAGGCTGAGGGCCCGGTACCGGGAACTCCTGACCCGGGATATGCTGGCCAAAGTGCCCCAGGCGGACGTGGTGATCACCAACCCGACCCATTACTCGGTGGCCCTGCAGTACCGCCGTGAAGAGATGGAAGCGCCTATGGTGATCGCTAAAGGCGAAGACGAACTGGCAATGAGGATCCGGGACGTGGCCAGAGCCAACGATGTCCCTGTTGTCCCCCACCCGCCTCTTACCAGGGCTATCTACAACGAGACTGAAGTAGGGGAGGTTATTCCTGTGCGGTACTACCGCGTAGCGGCCATCCTTTTGAAGAAATTTTTTGAAGTGGATAAAAGCCGCAGGCGGCAGGAACGGATGGAGGCGTGATTGTTATGGAGGAGTTAAACTGATATGGCCGATGTTGTAAGACCCAACCCCGCAGGAGCCGAAACGTCCAGGAGAGGCCTGAATACCAGGGATATGTACATACCCTTTGGGGTGATTCTTGTGGTGATCATGTTCATTATCCCTCTTCCTACGATGATTCTTGACGCCCTAATGGCTATGAACCTGACGCTGTCCCTGCTCATACTCCTCAAAGTGCTCTACGACAAGAAGCCCACGGATTTTACCCTCTTCCCTGTGGCGCTCCTGGTGGTAACCGTTTTCAGCCTGGCTTTGAACGTTTCTTCTACCAGGCTTATCCTGACCCAGGGCGCCCGGTTTGACGGAAAGATGATAAAAGCCTTCTCCACCTTCGTGACCGGTTCCGGGGACACCAAGGGCCTCGTAACAGGGTTCGTGATTTTCATCGTTATTATCGCTGTCCAGGCGGTGGTCATTACCAAAGGCGCTACCCGTATCTCGGAAGTAGCCGCCAGGTTCACGCTGGACAGCCTGCCGGGCAAGCAGATGGCTATCGATGCCGAGTACAACTCAGGCGCCATTGACCAGAAGGAATCCCTGCTCAGGAAGGAACTGCTCCAGCGGGAATCGGATTTTTACGGGTCCATGGACGGCGCCAGCAAATTCATTTCCGGAAGCGTGAAAGTAGGGATACTCATCACTGTCGTCAATATCCTGGGAGGGATCATCATCGGCTCGACCCTGAACGGGGAGCCTATCAGTTCGGCTCTTGGGACCTATGTGTCCTTTTCCATCGGCGACGGCCTTATCTCCCAGTTCCCTTCGCTCCTTATTTCCACGGCTATGGGCATCGTGGTGGCCAGGGCGGCCGCTACCGGGGAGCTTACCGAACAGGTAGGGCAGCAGTTTTCCCAGAATGCCAGGATCTACTGGATCGCCGCTGTGGTCCTCTTCGGCCTTGGGCTCCTGCCTATATTCCCTAAATTCGTGCTTTTCCCCCTGTCGGGCCTTATCGGGTATTACGCCTACAGGCTGACTAGCCTGAAAAAGAAGAAGGCCGATTTTGATGAGATGATGACCAGGACCGGGGAGGCCAAAAAACCCAAAGAGGAAACCGCCGAAGTTTCCCACATGGAACCCCTGGACCCGCTTTCGCTGGAACTGGGCTTCGGCCTCATCCCCCTGGTGGACAAGGACAAAGGGGCCGAACTCCTGGAGCGCATGCAGGGAGTGAGGCGCCAGACCGCCCTGGATCTGGGCATCGTGATCCCGAAGATCCGCATTGTGGACAACATGCTTCTGGGTTCCGCTGAGTACTGTTTCAAGATCCGGGGAGTGGACGCAGGCCGGGGGGCCATACGCATGGGCTATTACCTCTGCATCAATCCGGGAACGGTTAAGGAAGAACTTGCAGGGGAGAAGACCCGGGACCCTGCCTTTGGGCTCCCTGCGCTCTGGATTTCCGAAGACAAGCGGGACGAGGCGGAACGGGCGGGGTACACCGTAGTTGATCCGCCTTCGATTATCGCCACCCATCTTACGGAGAGCATCAAGCGCCATGCGGCGGAGCTCCTGGACCGCCAGGCTACTAAGGCCATACTGGACGGGCTTCGGAAGGATTATTCCGCAGTGGTAGACGAGGCGGTGTCGCCTCTTAACCAGCGGGACGGCCACGGCCTTGTGCTTGGGGATGTGCAGAAGGTGCTCCAGGGCCTCCTTAGGGAGCAGGTTTCTATCAGGAACATGGTTTCCGTCCTGGAGGCTGTAGCGGATTTTGCCCATCTTACCACGGACACCCGGTTCCTTACCGAAAAGGCCCGGCAGGCCCTTGGAAGCCAGCTATGCCTCCAGTACGCCGATGACGAACGGAAGCTCCATGTCCTTACCCTGGACCCGTCTCTGGAACAGAAGATAATCGACAGCAAGGCCCAGAACAGTTCAGGCGAAGTTTTTTCGGCCCTGGAACCGAACCTGCACAAGGCCTGGATAAACGCCCTGCGCCGTTCCGTAGAGGCTGTGCGCAAACAGGGTTATACGCCGGTGATACTCTGTTCCGAATCGGCCCGGTATCTGGTAAAGACCGCCCTGGACCGGGAACTGCCTGAAGTGGCGGTTCTGTCGGTGCCCGAGATTGTCCAGGATTTTACGGTAGAATCTATCGGGGTAATCAGGCTGGAGTGATGGGAAGCAAAGGGGTGAAACATGCAGCAGTATTTTGTTGAACAGGCTGAAACATACGATGAGGCTTGCAGAAAGGTATGGGAAAAATACGGGGAACGGGCGACCATAGTGCTGCGCAAAACCGTGATCCTCAGGACCGGCTTGTTCGGGCTTTTTCCCCGCGAAGGCGTAGAGGTCTCAGGGCCCATCCCGCAGTTGTCCCAGGACCTGCCCCGGAAAACGGAAGCCTCTAAAACCGGAAAAGAACCTCAGGATTTTCAGGAAGAAAAGCGGAAGGTCCTGGCCGCGGCCAACAGAGGGGACCCGCTCCTCCAGCAGGTGCTGAGCGAGGTAAGGACCATAAAAGAGCGGATGGAACACCCGGGCGCCGCAGCCGAAGAGCACCCCAGTTTGAAGCAGATTGATGAAAATCTTTTGATCAACGACTTTCCGCCCGCTTACAGGATGGGAATACTGGAGCGCATGAAAAAAGAATTTTCCCTTGAAGCCCTGGATAATTACGATGAAGTCCAGGACAAGGTGCTGGAATGGATTGGCGAAAGCATTTCGATTTACAGGGAAGATCAGTTTCACCGCCTGCCGAGGATCATGGCCCTGGTCGGCCCCACAGGCGTAGGGAAAACCACCACTATCGCCAAGCTGGCGGCTAATTTCGGAATCGACAGCCACGGCAGGCGCGTCAAGCAGATCGTCCTTATTACCATAGACGCTTTCAGAATCGGCGCGAAACAGCAGCTTGAGTCGTACAGTAAGATCCTGGAGTTTCCCTGTTTCGCTGTTGAAGATTACGAGGAGCTTAAAAAAACTATAGCCATGAATTCCGACGGGACCGATATCATCCTTATCGACACTATCGGGAAGAGCCCGAGGGACATGGTTAAGCTTGGGGAAATGAAACAGCTCCTGGATGCCTGCGGGTCTTTCGCCGAAGTCCATCTGGCCCTTTCGGCGGCTACCAAATCCAGCGATATAAAGGAGATCCTGCAGCAGTTTGAACCTTTCAATTACCGTTCCGTAATTGTTACCAAGCTGGACGAGACCATACGGGCAGGAAACGTGATCGGCGCTCTTGCGGAAAAAGGGAAGTCCTTGTCTTATATTACTAACGGGCAAAAAGTTCCTACGGATATACGGAAAGCTTCGGCGGTTCAGCTTCTTATCAACCTGGAAGGTTTCCGGGTGAACCGGGTAAAGCTGGAAGAAAAATTTCCCGGCAAAGAGCCGGAACAAATGGGACTATGGAGATAAACGATGGAAGATCAGGCGGAAAAACTGCGGGAAATTATGAGACAGAAATCCGGGGCTCAGGCTGCGGATAATCCGTCCGAAAAGGGAACTGCCAGGGCTGTTATTGAAGCCGCGAAGGCCGGCGCTTTCGCGGCCCCGAAACCCCGGGAAAGTTCCAGGCATGAAGGGGGCAAAGCCCGGATTGTTACCGTAACCAGCGGCAAAGGCGGGGTAGGGAAGACCAATGTGGCGGTAAATATGGCCCTGGCCTATGCCCGGGAGGGCAAGAAAGTGGTGGTCATGGATGCCGACTTGGGGCTCGCGAATGTGAACATCATGCTCAACATGATCCCTAAGTACAACCTGTACCATGTGATCCGCAAACAGAAAACCATGAAGGACATCCTGGTGGATACCGATTACGGCATTTCTATCGTAGCCGGAGCTTCGGGTTTTTCCGAAATCGCCAATCTCCCCGAAGAGGAGCGGCAGAATTTTATCGACGAGCTTGAAACCCTTACTAATGCGGATATTATCATCATTGATACCGGCGCAGGGGTTTCCCCTAATGTCCTGGATTTTATCGCCCCTGCGGACGACGTGGTAATTATCACCACCCCTGAACCTACGGCCATTACCGACGCTTACGGCATTATCAAGAGCGTAGCCGCTAAATACGATAACCTCAATATGGGGCTCAAGCTGGTGGTGAACCGGGTCAGAGGCGCCGCGGAAGCGAAAAAGGTGGCGGACCGTATGACCACTATTGTAGGGCAGTTCCTTAACCTCAAGGTGGATTACCTGGGTTTTATTTACGACGATCCTGTGGTTTCCCAGGCGGTGCTGCGGCAGCGGCCTTTTATGGTGATAGATCCCCGCTGCAAGGCCTCGCTTTGTGTGCAGCATATCGTTCAGCGCCTTGAAAAGACTGAATTCCGGGAATCAGGCGGGTTCTCTTCTATGCTCAAGCGGCTTTTCGGCAAGCCCTAAAGGCGGTAAGGTAAGACAGGATGTTCGACGTAAGGATCAGCGGAATTATCGCAGGAGCCGCTTTTGTACTCTCGCTTCTTTTGGGCCTTATCAGCCGCGCGGCGCTGCCTGTTCTGTTTGTCAGGGCTTTGATTTTCGCGGTTCTGTTTTTCGTGTTATCGGGCCTTGTCTACAGCCTCGTAAGCCGTTTCCTGCCTGAACTGCTGGAGGACGCAAAAGACAGCTCTGAGTTCAGCCCCAGGGGTTCGAGGGTAAATATTGTCGAAGACGATATTCCGGAACCTGTCCCGGCGGTGCCCGGAATGGTTTTTGCCCAGCCTGACGATTCGGAAGAAGACCTGGGAAACATTTCGGATCTGGCAGCCAAAAACCGCTCCCGGCCCAGGCAGGACGTCAAGGAGCCGGATATTCCGGGTCTGGATCTCGAAAGCCAATCTGATTATACTCAAAAAGGGCAGGCGGAAGCTTCATCCGGAAGCCGCGATGCCCCTGGTTCTTCCGGTGAAGCGGGAGCCATGGACGCACTTCCGGACCTGGACAGCCTGGCAGGCGCTTTTTTGTCTTCACCAGGCGATGAAGAAGAGGCGGCAGAGTATTCCGCTGCTGATCCGGTAAAAAAGCAGCCCTTGCACAGTAAGGGGCAAAAAATGGAAGGGGATTTTAACCCAAAGGATCTTGCCGCCGGCATACGGACTATACTGAACAAAGAGGATTAGGCTATGGGGAAGGTCTCCGGGAATAGCAGCGACAGTTATTCCATGGAACAGAAAACAGAAGATGAACTCTGGCAGCAGTACCGCAGGACCCGGGACCCGAAAATTCGGGAAACCTTTATCAAGCAGTACGCCCCGCTGGTCAAATATGTGGCCGGGAAAGTCGCTGTTGGGATGCCTTCTAATGTGGAATTTGACGACCTGGTAGGCTTCGGAGTTTTCGGGCTTCTGGACGCTATCGACAAATTCGATCCTGATAAAAACGTAAAATTCAAAACCTATGCGGTTACCCGTATCAGAGGCGCCATTTTCGACGAGCTCCGTTCCATAGACTGGGTTCCCAGGTCCGTCAGGCAGAAAACCCGGGAAGTTGAAGACGCCATCGGGACTCTTGAAGCGCGGCTGGGCCGGTCCGCGACGGATCAGGAAATAGCCGGCGCCCTGGGAATGGGCGAAGATGAATACCTCAAAACTATGGTGAAGATTTCAGGGGCTTCTATTATATCTATCCACGAAGTCTGGTATTCAGGGGACGAGAACGACAAGGTATCCATAGCGGACAGCATCGAATCCCCTGTAAGCCTCAACCCCGAGGTTATGGCCGAACGGGACGAGATACGGCGGGTTATTGTCGAGGCTATCAGCGAACTCCCTGATAATGAAAAGAAGATACTGGTCCTCTACTATTTTGAGGATCTTACGCTTAAAGAAATCGGACAGGTCCTGGGCGTTACCGAATCCCGGGTATCCCAGCTCCATACGAAGGCCATTATGCGCCTGAGGGCAAGGCTGAAGAACAGCCGTAAAGGGATAGTTTAGGAGCGTGCCAGAGGCGCCGGAGGTTTTGTATAATGGTCGATTTTGTCCGGCTTCAGAACATGGTCAGGGAGCGGTTGGAGCAGGATAGATCAGTCCAGGCGGTTACGGTCTCGGCTCCTACCCTGGAAGCGGCTGTGGCTGAAGCGGCTACTCTTCTGGATCTCCCGGTACGGCGGCTGGAATACGAAGTCATCGAAAAAGGAACGCCCGGCATCTTCGGTTCAGGGAAAAAGGACTGGACTATCAGCGCCTATGAACGGATCGTCATAGCCAGCGATGAAGATGAGGACGAGGATACCGGCGGCGTCTTTGATACTGCGGATCTTATAAACGAAGATCTTGACGGTGATTGCTTTGTCCACCTCAGTCCGGACGGGGCCTTCCTCAAGATAATTCCCCCAAAGGGCAAAGGGCGGAAAGTCACCGAAGCCGACGCTGTCCGCCTTATCCAGGCCCGTTATGTTACCCAATTTGATCAGGAACTGGTTTCCAGGGTTGTAAAGGACGCATCAGGCGGCTACATCCGGATTGGCGAATTTGAGCACCGGCCTTTGAACGACAGTACCGTGACGGTGGACATATCCGAAGGGGAGATGAAGGCCTTTATCACCGTAACGGCCCCGGGCATAGGGGGCTGCGATATTTCGGTGGAAACGTTTCTCTCTTTTCTCAGAAACAACAGGGTGGTTTACGGCGTTAACGAAGAATTTCTCAGGGATTTTGCCGACAGGCCCATTTACCGGGAAAGAGTCGTTGTAGCCGAAGGCTCAAAGCCCGTGAACGGCAGGGATTCGTATATTCAGTACAATTTTGAAACCGACCAGACTAAGCTCAAGCTCCGGGAAGGGAGCAACGGCAGGATCGATTTCAAGGATCTCAACATCATCAAGAATGTAGTGGAGAACCAGCCCCTGGCCCGGAAGATCCCGCCTGAACCGGGAACCGTAGGGAGAACCGTTACCGGGAAGGTAATACCTGCCAAAAACGGCAGGGACAACCCCCTGCCTCTGGGAAAAAACGTCCACATAGGCGATGACGGGGCTACTATCATCGCGGACATCAACGGGCAGGTGATCCTCGCAGGAGGCAAGATCAACGTAGAGCCTGTGTATACCGTCCAGGGCGACGTTAACCTCAAGACCGGGAACATCATCTTCCTGGGAACCGTGATTATCAACGGCAATGTGGAAGACGGTTTTTCGGTCAAAGCGGCGGGCAATATCGAAGTCAACGGGACAGTGGAGAAAGCCGAACTCGACGCCGAAGGGGACATCATTGTCCACCAGGGCATTACAGGGAAGAATACAGGAACCGTAAAAGCAGGGAGGTCCATCTGGGCCCGGTTTATCGAAAACGCCGTCATCGAGTCAGGGAACATGGTAGTGGTTTCGGACGGCATCATCAATTCCCAGGTTGACGCGTATAAGCGCATCGTCTGCCAGGGGAAGCGCGCCCACATCGTAGGCGGGCGACTTAGGGCGTCGGAAGAAATAAACGCCAAGATCCTGGGAAGCCCCACGAGCGGCACTGAAACTATCTGCGAAGTAGGCATCGATCCCAAAAGCAAGGTTCAGCTTGAGGAGCTTACGGAAAAAAAAGAAACCATGGAAAAGCAGCTTGAGGATATACAGCTTAATCTTCAGACCTTGATCAATATAAAGCGGCAGCGGAAATCCCTGCCTGAAGACAAAGAAGCCTATATGCGGGAACTTATGGATAAGCGCCAGCTTATCTCAGGGGATCTCCAGAAAATCAACGAAGACATGAAGAGGCTCCAGGAATTCCTCAACAGCATCAAGGTGCGGGGCAAAGTTTCGGCGTCGTCTAAAGTATACCCAGGGGTCAAGATTCTGATCCGGGACGCTATGAACGATGTCCGTACCGAATACCGGGCTGTTACCTTTATACTGGAAGATAACCTGGTCCGGGTTACCAAATACGAGGAACCTGACGAAGAAACAAAGAGGGCGCCTGATGGCTATACAGCCAATTGATCTTCAGACTCTTTTTACTCAAATGGACAAGGTTGGCAAAAACCAGGCCGCCCAGCGTGAGGGCCTCCAGATCCAGCAGGCCCTGCAGCAGATTGAAAGCCAGCGGAAGGCCGAGGAACAGGTCCGGTCGGTCAACGAGGCCCAGGACATGGGCGAAGAAGCGGAAAAGTTAAAAGACAAAGGCCCGCGCCGCCATTACGAGGGCCGGGAAAAAAGCGGCGAAAGGAGCGCGGAAGATGACGCAGACAGCGAGGAAGAAAAAACCGATCCCGGCCTTATCCGGGACCCCCGTTTGGGCCGGAACATTGATATCAGCGGGTAAACTATGTCCTGGCCTGTTATAGCCTCCGGGCTCAGTCTTTTTTTCTGCCTCTTTGCTTTTTTTTATTTCCGGGCTTATATAAACCGCCGGACCAGCCAGGAATCGGCGCTTGCCGAAATACGCGAGGAAATAAACCTCCTTATCCTTAGGATTAATGAAACTACCGACAAGGATGTTACGCTTCTGGAAGACAAAGAAAAAAGCCTGAAAGCCTTACTGGAAGAAACCGAAAAGCGCCTCAAGGTATACAGCCGCGAACTGGAACGGAGCGCGGCGTCCAGCCGGGTTCTGCCGGCTCTGACCGATCGCGTTCCGGCGCAGGATAATCCGGCGCCCCGGCAGGCCCCGGCTCAGGCGGCTGAACCTCGTTTTACCAGAGCCGAACGCCAGATACCGCCTGAACCCAAACCTATTGGCGAACAGATACGGGACCTGGCGAACATGGGCTTTTCTTCCCAGGTAATCGCCTCAAAACTGGGCATCAGCATCACCGAAGCCGAACTGGCGGTAGCCCTGATGGAGCGGTCTTCGTTTAAGGACCAGGATTAAAGCTGGAACCTGAAGCCCGCGCTGCCGCCGTAGTTCTTGTCCAGGAAATTATACAGTCCCGTAATGTCAATCTTGAATACCATCAGATTCAGGGAAAGGCCCCCAAAGGCCCTTAGGCCGAAACGCTTGTCCTTAATGATAGTCGATATCCCGCTGCCGCTGATCTCCATGCCTTCAAGCCCCTCGCGGCCCAGATAACCTTTTACCGCATCTATACCCGCGCCTATGTCGTCGCTGCCACTGCCATTATTATAGCGAACATCGGCGTCTACCTCGTACCCTGTATTGGACCACGCGTAACTCGCGCCAATGCCCGCGTAAGGCGTGATGATTAGGATGCTTTTTGACACCTGTACTTTGAAATCCAGAGAGAAGGTATCCCATAACAGGTTTATCTCAGGTTTACCAAGGGTGATCGATTTACCGCCGTCGAATTCGAGGATCTGGGAATTTCCTACAGAGGTTTTTATCCCGCCTTTAAGGTAATTAAAGCCCGCGCCCAGGGAAATGCTGGGCAGGAGTAATTTGCCCTTGCCGTCCAGAACAGCGTAGCGTATATCCATCCCGGCCATGGTGTATTCCATTTTGGCGGAAGTGCCCCACATTCCCGTAGCGGGAAGCATGCCGAATTTGACCCCTATGTCAAAAGGAAGGAAGAAACCCCCTAAGCGGCCTTCCAGGTTATAAGCAGGGAAAAAAAGGCGGTCAGTGGTAAAGGGTATCCCATACCCAAGCTGCCCCGCCAGCGTTTCCAGCGCAGGCAAGTCCATGGTAGTAAAACCGAACGAACCGCCTATGCCGAAATGCGGGGGAACGCTGGGGAAAAGCTTGCCGATATAAGCGTCAGACCAGTTGAGCCCCAGGCTGGAATTGAAAGGCAGGGATTTAGCCATCTTTTCGGAAAAATCCACAACTCCGTTCTGCAGATCCTTTAATGTAGCTGAATAAGACGGCATAACAGCCGCAAAGGTAAAAGCGGCAATGGTAACAACGATCTTTAGTTTCTTTTGCATTTTAATTCTCTGTAACTAATATACCATATTAAAGACAGATAACCAATATCTTTAACCGTAGTATTTCCTGCAAAACGTTATTATAATTACTTCCTACAATGAATAACGAAGAACTACAAAAGAAGCTTGTTCCCTGGTTTGAATGGTTCCACCGCCACCCCGAGCTGGGGCACGAAGAAATTGAAACTACCGCTAAAATAAGGGAGATCCTTGAGGGTATCGGGGTGGAAATCATGGATACAGGGCTTAAAACCGGCCTTGTTGCCCGGATAGGCTCAGGCAGGCCTGTCACGGCCCTGCGCTGCGATATCGACGCCCTTCCTATTACGGAAGAATCGGGCCTGCCGTACACGTCCGGGACTCCCGGGCGCATGCACGCCTGCGGCCACGATTTTCATACTGCCGCTATGCTGGGCGCCGCTGTCCTGCTCCATGAGGGGGAAGGACGGCTTCAGGGTTCTGTTAAGCTGATTTTCCAGCCCGGCGAAGAAACCGCAAGGGGTTCGGCTATCGTTCTATCCACAGGAGCCCTGGATGATATGGAAGAAATCTACGGCCTCCATGTGAGCCCCGAACTTCCTCCGGGCCGGATTGGCGTCAGTCCGGGGCCGGTATACGCGGCAGTCGGGGATTTCAGCATGCGCATTCAAGGCA
>JAITEW010000194.1 GCA_031281855.1 Treponema sp. | reverse complement strand
CTGAATGAGAAGACCCATATCCAATCCGCCTCAAAGGTACGGTCAGAAAAGGGTCTCATTTCTTTTATCTTCGCCAGACTTGCCGTTGCTGCTGTCTACTCTTGATTCGCATTGGTAATCGGTTCAGGAGGCAGGGAACATGCCATAGCCTGGAAACTGGCTCAATCGCCGGTTGCGGAACGTATCTATGTGGTCCCGGGGAACGGCGGGACCGCACGGGAAGCCAAGTGCGTCAACGTCCCGCTCCCCGGCTCTCCCGAATCGCCCGAAGGCGGGGAAGCTCTCCGGAATTTCGCTCAAAAAGAGGGGATAGGTCTTACCCTTGTAGGGCCGGAAGCGCCCCTGGCGGCAGGCATTGTTGACCGGTTCCGGGCAGTGAGTCTGCCTATCCTGGGACCCGGCAGGGAGGCAGCCCGGCTTGAGGCGAGTAAGGTGCGTGCCAAGGCTTTCATGGAAAAATATGGTATTAGGACCGCCCGTAGTCATATCTTTTCAGACTATTCCACAGCCCTGCACTATGCGGAGAATTACTTTGGGGTCCATGCGGATAAACAGCGGCCTGGTCCGGCCACATCATCGCCTTCGCCCCTGGTGATCAAGGCCGATGGATGTGCATCCGGTCAAGGGGTGGCGGTGGCGGACAGTTTGGAGGAGGCGAAACAAGCGCTTAATTCCTTTATACGGGAAGGAAACCTGGGGGAAACAGGAAAGACGGCCCTTCTGGAAGAATTCATAGACGGAAAGGAAGTCTCAGTCCTGGCTGCGGTGAGCGTCAGGCCTGGGAGAAAAGGGGCCATTCTACCGTTTATACCCGCCAGGGTTCACAAGCGCCGGTTTGACGGCGGCAAGGGGCCTAATACCGGGGGTATGGGCGCCATTGCGCCGGTTCCTGACTTCTCCACTGCTGCCGGGGCGGATTTTACCGCCAGGATTTTAAAACCCACCCTCCGGGGCCTGGAACAGGAAGGAATGGATTACCGGGGCTTCATCTTCTTCGGCCTTATGGTAAAGGACAATCGTTGTTATCTTCTGGAATACAATGTCCGCCTGGGGGACCCCGAAACTCAGGCGGTCCTTCCCCTTATGGAGACGGATATGACGGACCTCTGCGCCGCCATCCTGAAGGATGACCTGGAAGCCTTTCCCCTTGCCTGGAAAACCGGCGCGGTCTGCGCCCCGGTAGCAGTAGCCGATGGCTACCCCGGCCCATACCGCAAAGGGGACACGATCATCATAGACAGGGACCGGCTGGAACAATCGGGAGGCCGCATTTTTTTTGCCGGAGCTTCCGCAGTCGGGGACGGCCCCCTGCTCATCTCTGGCGGCCGGGTCCTGGCGGCTTCAGCCTGGGGCTCTGACCCGGACATCGCCTGGACCAAAGCCTACGCCGCCCTGAACAGCATTACCTTCCCGGGGATGGGCTATCGCCGGGACATAGGGGCTTTGTAGATTTTGTCACAGAGGAAGGTGCAGGGAGAAAAGCGAAGATAGAGAAGAAAATCGGTCCTCTTTCTCTGTGGTTAAAATTCTTTATTCTCCCTCATTTTTTAAGATCCCGATATGAAATAGCCTGATTTCTGTGGGTCAAGTTTAGCCGTTGAGGGGACAAGCCCGCAACGGAGTGCGGGCACAGCCGAACTTGCGGAGCAATTCCGCAGCTTCCCCCTCTTCTTATTCTCCTTCTTCTAGAGGCGCTTCTTCTTCCGCCGCGGCCTTTGCCTTCTTGGTAAGGAAGCCCCAGTCAAAGCCCATGGAAAGGTTAAACAGATACCGATTGTAGGGTATGTTGGTTTCCGGCATTACCGTCCTGCCTATATCGCCTGAAAAACGGAAATCGAAAAACAAGGCCCCGGTGGCGCCGATCTTGTATCCTATGTTGAATCCCGCAGTATAGCCTAAGGGCGGGGTGATCTTGTACTTGCTCAAGGGCTGAGTAAAATAAATGCCTCCATAGGGGCCAAAGACGAATTGGCCGGGTTTTATGTTGAACTTTGCCAAAAGGGGAATGGACATGGCGGCGGTACCAATCTGGGTGCGGATAGATTCAGCGGCAGTACTATCGTAATAGTTAAAATCAACCGTATCGTAGGTAAAATCAATCCCGGTTTGAAGGCCGAAAGAAAAGGTTTTACCCTCTTCCAGCCGGGGAAAGAGCTGTATTTCTCCCCGGAAACCGGCGTCAAAGGTGAAACCCGGCAGACGTAGCGGTGTTCCTGTTTTAGAGTAATCTCCCGGGATTATATAAAGACGCGGAGAAAACCCGGCCTGCAGACCCAGGTAAAGCCACTTGTTTTTCCAGGATTTCAGTTCCGCGTCGAAATCGACAACTCCCGGCAAGGTCGAATAAAGGCTCAATATAAAAAAGGGAATAAAACCTGCCCCTTCCTCAATATCGGTATAGGCTAATTCCTGGACGGCCAGCAGGCTTGAATCTTCCAGCTTCCACAGGCTCATTTCGAAAACTCTCGTTCCGTCCGGCTCCCGGTTCAAAACACCGGTAATGGCATATTCCGGAAGCAGCGCATGGTCTGCGGGATTAAGTTTTCCCCGGGTAGGAGGCGGTCTTCCATTCATCCCCCTGGATTTAGCGAGTCTGACAAAAGAATGTGCCTTGGTAAGCCATTCCAACTCATCAACCATGGCAGTAAAAAGCAGGTTTGCTTCCGCTGAAAGCCCTGTTTCCGTAAAAACCGGTATAGCCAACAGGGTATATCCTTTCCTGGATTGGG
>JAITEW010000173.1 GCA_031281855.1 Treponema sp. | reverse complement strand
GAAAAGCGTATATCCGGCCCCCTCTTGTTTCCCGAACTGGCGAAACATCTGGGCTACAGCCAAAACACCATATTGAGCGCGCTTAAGAAACGGCTGAATATGACCTTCAGGCAGTTGTGCATGCTTAAAAAGGTCGAGCGGTTTGAACACATCGTTTCAGAAAATTCCTCTATCACCGTTGAGGAGGCGGCTTTACAGATTGGTTATGACGACGCCTCGTATTTTTCCCGTATGTACAAAAAGGTGCGTTCCACAACGCCCTCGGCGTTTATCAAGTCCGTCCGTCAGGGCCTTTGCGCCCTACGGCGATAAGCATACGGGCGTTTTCGTCATAAGGGGATTCGTCCCAGTCGCCGTACACTTCGACCCCGGCAAAACCCGCTTCAAAAAGGAGGCGCCGGAGTTCGGACGCCGCATAGAGGCGCTGGATAAAGACCTTTTCCTCCCGCCTGCCGTCTTTGATAAGTATCCAGCGGTTCCAGACGCTTCCCCATGAATCCACAGGGGCGCTTTCGGTGAGTACCGTGAACCCGCTTTGCTCAAACCATTCGGCCTCGGTGTAGTCCCGCACCGCCACCTCTTTGCCCAGCACCTCAATGATAAAGGCTCCTCCGGGTTTGAGGGAATACAGCGCGTTTTTTGCAAAAAGGAGATCGTCTTCGGGATTTTCAAAATAGCCGAAGGAATTGTAAAGATTCACCGCTGTGTCAAAGGCATCTTTCCTTTTAAAATTCCGTACGTCTTTTTGGATGAACTCGATAGCAAGCCCTTCGTAAGCCGCGTCTTCCCGGGCGGCGTCAAGATAGCTCCCGGTAATATCAACCCCAGCGGCGGCAAAGCCCCTGCGGGCCAATTCCAGGGTAATACGGCCAAAGCCGCAGCAGAGATCGAGAAGCCTGGGCTTCTTTTGGCTGCGCCGCTCCAAATCGTAGAGATCAAGGCGCGCCAGCCGGGTTACGCCGTCCGCGACAACAGGGACCTCTGCCCAGCGGCCGGAATTGAATATAACCGGCGCGTACTGTTCCCAGAAATCAGCGTCGTTGAACCATTCTTCTTTATGAGGCATTTTTGACAAAATCCATGAGATGTATAATACTCGCTATATGAAGAAAAAGAAACGTGTTTTCCTGCCGGTTGTGGCTGCCGTGGCGCTACTCGCCTCGTGCCGCAGCGGTCCCGAAACAGCCGGAGAGGCGCCTGAAATCAGCGCTTTTAAGGTTGAAGAGACGATAATCCTTGAGCCTGAAAGAAACGTTTCTCCTGAAACAGGCGGCACTGCGCCCAGGATGCGGATATCCCTTAGTATTCCGGTACTTTCCGGCGCCGGAGAGGCCGGGCCTCTTCAGCAGCTTATACAGAATGCGCTGTATAAAGGCATGGACCCCCGGACCTACGCCGGGGCGCTTATCACGGATTTCAAAAGCCAGTACCATGCCGCATGGGAGGATTACGGGAACAACCAGGGCCCGGGGGAGATCTTCAACTGGGAATACACAGAAACCTGGGAAAGCCCGGTCAATACCCCGCTGCTCCTCGTGCTCAGCAGGGAAAAGGAGTACTACCTTGGCGGCGCCCACGGCATGCGGGAACAGCTCTGGCTGGTCCTGGACAGGGAAAAATCCCGGCATACGGCGCTGGCGGATATAGTACCTGACGAAAAGCAGGGGCTCCTTGCGGCAGCGGCCCTAAAGGCTTTGAGGGAAAAAGCGGGCCTTAAAGAAGGGGAACCCCTGTCGCAGGGCGGTTACTTTGAGGGCTTTGTATTGACGGAAAACTTTTATTTACTTCCCGGCGGCATGGGTTTCCACTGGGATCCCTATGAGATTGCCCCTTATTCCCATGGCCCTGTTGATATCGTCATCCCTTACAGGAATATAAGGGATCTCCTGACCCCCTGGGGGCTCATTCTGGCTGAAGAAGCCCGGAAGCGGGGATAGCCGGTTTCAGGGATCCGGCGTTTTAATGTTCCTCCCTGAAAAACCGATACTAAAAAGGACAACTGAGGCTGTTTTTTGGAACAACCTCAACTGATGCCTTTTAGGCATCAAGGAGGAACAGGATGAAACGCTACTACATAAAATGCCGGGCAGGCAGGATAGAATTTTTTGACATTCTTTCTGAAGTGGACGGCGGTTACATGGTCCGCCTGACCAGGATCAGCGACGGGAATGAAAAAACCATAGAAGAATTCATGTCCCGGCATCTTTTCAATCTATGTATTAAAACCGGGTATATTTTTGAAATGGAATCCGCAGCGGCTATTGCGTAAAAGGATAACCATAATCTAAACTTTCCGTATAATGAATATCCGCTCGAAAATTATTCTGGTAGTCCTTCCTATCATCATAGTTACCCTTTTTCTGGCAGAAGCGGCGTCGTATTTCGCCGCTGTAAACGGCATCACCCGGATAGCCCGGCAGTTTTTGAGCTTTAAAGCCGGGGAACTGGAAAAATACGCCGAAAACCAGTGGGACCTCCTGACGGAAAACAACTTCGCCGGCAGGCCCGATATGGTAGCGGCGGCGAAAAACGCTGTGGAGTATTACGCCAGGAGCATCATACTGAGCGATACCGAGGCCATCCTGGCGCTGGATGAATCAGGCGGCCTTGTTATGAGCACCTCAGACCTGGAAATAAGGCCCGAAGAAACTGCCCCGCTTCTTGCAACGCTGAAAGAAGGAAGCGAAGGAATACTCACCGCCGTGATAGGCGGCAGGGAGCGGATCTTCAAATCCTTTTACTTTACCCCGTTCCAGTGGTACGTGCTTTTGACTGAAGAAAATACGTCCTTCTACCGCGACGCCGACAGCATCCGGTTTCAGACCATCGTGGTTCTTGCGGCGGCGTCCCTCCTGGCAGTGGTGATGCTCTTCCTTTTCGCCCTGCATCTCACCAACCCTCTGGCAAGGGTTGTCAAAACCATGAACGCTATCATCGCGGAAGGCAGCCTCGCTTCCAGGGTTGATGTGGAATACAGGGACGAGACAGGGAAGCTGGCTTCTACCTTTAACCACATGATCGGGGAGCTGGAAAAAGCCTACACCCAGATCAAGCGCTACGCCTTTGACGCGGTTCTGGCGGGAAAGAAAGAACAGCGTATACGGCAGATCTTCCAGAAGTATGTGCCCAAAGACGTTATCGACAAGTGCTTCACCACCCAGGGCTCTATGCTCAAAATAGGCGAAGACCGGAACCTCTCGATACTCTTTTCCGACATCCGGGGTTTTACCACGATTTCCGAAAAATTCAAAAACAACCCCGAGGATCTGGTGGAATCCCTTAACCGCTATTTCTCAGGCCAGGTGGACATCATTATGAACCGGAACGGCATTGTGGACAAATACATCGGCGATGCTATTATGGCCTTCTGGGGGGCGCCGGTGAACCACGACGACGACGCCCTCCAGTCGGTGCTTTCGGGCCTGGACATGATAGACGCCCTCAAAACCTTTAACGACCAGCAGAAAAAACTCGGCAAGCCCGATTTCCAAATCGGCATCGGCATCAATTACGGCCTTGTGACTGTCGGGAATATCGGAAGCGAACGCAAAATGGACTACACGGTCATCGGCGACGAAGTGAATCTGGCGTCCCGCATGGAAGGGCTTACCAAAACCTACAGGGCGGAACTCCTCATTACCGAATCCATTTACAACCAGATTCAGCGGCCTTCGTCTCCTAACCTGAAAGGGGGTCCCAGGCTTCCGTGCCGCCTTCTGGACAAGGTGGCTGTAAAGGGCAAAAAAGAAGGGGTCCGCATCTACACCGTCAAGCGCAGCCTGACTGAGGCTGAAGAAAAAGCCTGGGTTTATCACAACCAGGGCATGGAACTCTACTTTAACAGGGATTTTCCAGGCGCGTCAAAACGCTTTGAAGAAGCCCTCTCGCTCCTCCCTGGGGACTTCAACGCCGCGAGCCTCCTCGAACGGTGCAGGGAATACGCCGCCAACCCGCCTTCAGGAGACTGGGACGGCGTTGAGGTGATGAAGACAAAGTAGAGCTGCTTCCCCGAAACCAACCGAGTTTT
>JAITEW010000134.1 GCA_031281855.1 Treponema sp. | reverse complement strand
CCCCTTGACCGGGACCGCCAAAGAGACTAAATTTATATCAGTTCGTATGACGAATTCGGGAGAGAACGGCCAAGCCGTCGCCGAAGGGGCAAACGCGTAAAACTCTCAGGCAAAAGTACCGGATTCCGACGATACTCCGAAAAACAGGAACTTTTCCAAAGCTTGCTTTGAAAAGGCTCCCTGTACCGAAGAGGCAATTCCCTTGTACTACCGGGAAGAATCTTTCAGGTCAGAGACGGAGCGCAGCCCCGGCCATGGCGCCGGGTAACGCTTATCTGTCCTGAAGGAGTTCTTTTTGGAAAAGAAAACCCCGCTCTATGCATGGCATGAATCCCACGGCGGAAAGATGGTCCCTTTCGGGGGTTATCTTCTGCCTGTCCGGTACGAAACCGGGATCATCGCGGAACATAACGCGGTCCGGGAAAAAGCCGGCCTTTTCGACGTATCCCACATGGGGGAATTCGTCATTCACGGGAAAGACGCGCCGGAAAACCTCCGGAGTATTTTTACCAATGATTTTGCAAACATGAAAAACGGCCGGGCGCGCTACACCCTGATGTGCAATGATTCAGGGGGTATCATCGATGATCTTGTGGTCTACAAAATGGAAGAAGACCGCTGGCTCCTGGTGGTCAACGCAGCCAACAGGGAGAAAGACGCCGGATGGATCAGACAGCGCCTTCGCGGGGACGCGTCGTTCGCGGATATCTCCGATACCCTGGCGCAGATCAGCCTCCAGGGTCCTGCTGCCCGGACCATACTGGCCTCAGTCTCCTCAACTATCCCTGAAAAATATTACACCTTTATCGAACAAGGCAGGGCGGCCGGGGTTGACTGCATCGTATCCCGCACAGGGTACACCGGCGAGGAAGGGTTCGAACTTTACTGCAAAAACGAAGACGCCGTGTTCCTGTGGGAAAAGCTCCTGGAAACAGGGAAAAGCGCCGGCCTTATCCCATGCGGCCTGGGCAGCAGGGACACCCTCAGACTGGAAGCGGCTATGCCCCTTTACGGTCATGAGATGGACGAAACCACAACGCCCTTTGAAGCCGGCCTCGCCTTTGCGGTGAAGATGGATAAACCCGGCTTTACCGGGAAAGATGCCCTGACAGGGAAAGAAAAGCCCCGGAGGATACGGACAGGAATCAGGATAACCGGAAAGGGCATAGCCCGTGAGAACTGCGCTGTCTTTGCAAACGGAAAAATCGTCGGAAAAACAACATCAGGAACCTTCTGCCCTTATCTCAGAGAGGCCCTTGCTATGGCCCTTGTGGAAACCGGAGCCGCGGCGCCGGGGACGGCGCTTGAGGTTGAGGTGCGGGGCAGGAAGATCGAAGCGCTGGCCTGCGCCCTTCCTTTTTATACGCTTGCGCGGAAACAACTTCCACTAAAAAAAATTATTTTTTAACAGGAGCTTACTATGAACATACCGGAAGATCGTAAATACACCAAATCCCACGAATGGGTCAAAACCCTGGACAATGGGATCATCGAAATCGGCCTTACCGATTACGCGCAGCAGGAACTGGGGGACATCGTGTTCGTCAACCTTCCCCGCGTAGGGGACAGCCTCCAGGCGGGATCGCCTTTCGCCGATGTGGAGTCCGTAAAGGCAGTGTCGGACATTTTCAGCCCCCTTACAGGGCTTGTCAAAGAAATCAACCAGGAGGCGCTGGATTCGCCTGAGACCATCAACAGCTCCCCGTATACGGCGTGGCTCATCAGGGCCCAGGGGGAAATTCCCGCAGAGGAACTCCTCCCGGCTGCCGGGTACCGGGCCCTTCTGGGCTGAGGGCGCTATGGGTTCCTATATATCCAACACCGAAGCGGACCGCCGGGAAATGCTGGACGCCATAGGGCGGCGATCCGTTGACGAACTCTTCGGAACAATACCGAAAGAAGCGCTCCTTAAGGATCTGAAACTCCCTCCGGGTATGGCGGAGATGGACCTGGTTAGAAAGGTCGGCGCTATGGCAGAAAAAAACAAAGTGTTTCCGGTTATTTTCCGGGGCGCCGGGGCGTACCGTCATTATATCCCTGCAGCGGTAAAACGCATCGCCTCGGCGGAAACCTTCATCACCGCTTATACCCCGTACCAGGCCGAAATAAGCCAGGGGATACTCCAGTCCATCTTTGAATACCAAACCATGATCTGCGCCCTTACGGGCATGGATGTTTCCAACGCATCAGTTTACGACGGCGCCAGCGCCGCAGGGGAAGCTGTGAACATGTGCCGGGACCGGAACCGGACAGGGGTGTACGTTTCGGCAGCGGCCCATCCCCAGACTATCGAAACCATACGCACCTACTGCTGGGCTGCGGGGGTTGAAATAACCCTCGTCCCTACCGGCGCGGACGGAAAGACCAGCCTTAAGGGGCTGGAAAAACTCCTTGCCGCTGACAAAGCCGCTTCCTGCGTGTACCTCCAAAGCCCCAATTTTTTCGGCCTTATTGAGGAAGTATCCAGGGTGGCTGAAATAACCCACGCAGCAGGGGCCCTCCTGGCAGCAGGGGTCAACCCCATTTCCCTGGGCGTTCTGGAAAGCCCCGGGGCCTGCGGCGCCGACATCGCGTGCGGCGAAGGCCAGCCCCTTGGCCTGCCCCTGGCTTTCGGCGGCCCTTACCTGGGTTTCATGGCCTGCAAAAACAGCCTGATGCGGAAATTGCCGGGCAGGATTGTAGGCGAAACGGTAGACTCCCAAGGTGAGAGGGCCTTTGTCCTCACCCTCCAGGCCAGGGAGCAGCACATACGCCGGGAAAAGGCGTCGAGCAACATCTGTACCAACGAGGCCCACTGCGCCCTCACCGCGGCGGTCTACCTTTCGGTCATGGGAGAAGCGGGTTTTGCCGAAGCGGCCCGGCAGTGCCACTCAAAGGCCGTGTACGCAGCCAAACAGATCGCGTCGGTTCCGGGTTTCTCCCTGGCCTATGACGGCGAATTTTTCAACGAATTCGTAACCTCCTGCCCTGACGCTGAAAAAGCATTGAGGGCTCTGGAGGGCCGCGGTATACTAGGAGGCTATCCCCTGGGGGACAACCGCCTGCTCTGGTGCGTCACTGAAGTCAACGCCAGGGACGATATAGACCGGGCTGTCCGCATATTAAAGGAAGAAATGGAATGAAGCTCATTTTTGAAAAAAGCAAAAGCTCCAGGGGCTGCGCTATACTCCCTCCCTGCGACGTGCCTGACGTTCCAATCTCCCCTGGCTTCGCGCGGGAAAAGCCCCCGGCGTTCCCTTGTGTAGATGAAAATGAAATTTCCCGGCACTACAGCGCACTGGCGAAACGCAGCTTCGGGCTGAACGACGGTTTTTATCCCCTTGGCTCGTGCACCATGAAATACAATCCCAAAGTGAACGAAGAGATCGCCAGGCTCCCTGGTTTCGCGGATCTGCATCCCCTCCAGCCGCCCCATACCGTACAGGGCTGCAAGGAAATTCTCGACATCGCCGCCCGGTGTCTGCAGGAAATTTCCGGCATGGACGCCATGACCTTCCAGCCCGCAGCAGGGGCCCACGGCGAGCTTACGGGACTGCTCCTTTTTAAAAAATACCACCAGAGCCGCGGAGAAGGGAGAAACAAAATTATAATTCCCGACAGCGCCCACGGCACCAACCCCGCCACAGCGGCAATGGCGGGTTTCGAGGTAGTGAACATAGCCTCAGGCCCGGACGGCTGCGTGGACCTGGCTGCCCTGAAAGCAGCGGTTGGCCCCGATACAGCGGGGCTCATGCTCACCAACCCCAATACCCTCGGCCTCTTCGATCCCAACATCCTTGAAATCACCGCTGTCGTTCATGAAGCCGGGGGCCTCAACTACTACGACGGCGCGAACCTCAACGCCATTATGGGAATAGTCCGGCCAGGGGACATGGGTTTCGACGCGGTGCACCTGAACCTCCACAAATCCTTTTCCACCCCTCATGGCGGCGGCGGTCCAGGTTCCGGCGCCGTAGGCTGCAAGAAGGATCTCGTCCCCTTCATGCCCCTGGACGGAACGAGCCTTGGAGGAGCGGACAGTCCCCTAAGCATAGGCCGCGTCCGCTCTTTTAACGGGAACTTCCTGGTAGTGGTAAGAGCGGCGGCCTACCTGCTCTCGCTGGGGAAAGAGGGAATTCCCGAAGCGGCCAGGAACGCGGTGCTCAACGCCAACTACCTGATGGAGAAACTAAGGCCGAAGATGCCCCCGGCCTATGACGGCCCCTGTATGCACGAGTTTGTTATTTCCCTGGAAAAGCTTAAAGCCTCCCGGGGTGTTTCGGCCCTGGACATGGCCAAGGCCCTCCAGGACAAGGGGATGCACCCGCCTACGATCTACTTCCCCCTTATCGTGCACGAAGCCCTCATGGTGGAGCCTACGGAAACGGAGTCGAAGGAAACCCTGGACGCCGCGGCGGAAGCTTTTCTCAGCCTCTATGAGGAAGCGGAAAAAAATCCCGAAAGCCTCCGCTCAGCCCCGAAGACCGCGGCCATAGGCCGCCCCGATGACGTCAGAGCGGCGCGGCAGCCGGTGGTGAAGTACGGGTGAGCGGGGAAAGGGCGCTGCGGTAATGGTCCCAGCGGCGTTTCCCGCCGTCCGCCCGGTAAAAAACGGCATGGTTCGGAAAATCCCGCTTGACGAAACCAGGGGTCGTACTATAATTCTTTTTATGGATACCTTAACCATATCTGTACCGGAAGCGGTACTTGCCGCTGCCAATATGAATACCGTTGAACTGTCAACAGCGATGCGCAGCGAATTTGCGGTAAAACTCTTTCGAGAATGCAAACTCAGTCTGGAGCAATGCGCTGAATTTTGCGGTATGACTATTTATGATTTTTTGGATGAGATGTCCCGCGATGGGACACCTGTTATAGATTACGACCCGGCGGAGCTTGAAAAAGAAATTGCGGGCTTCCTCAAAAAATGATCATCGTCTGCGATTGTTCCCCATTAATTGCCCTAGCCGTATGCGGCAAACTCACGTTACTTGATACCTTGTTTAAGGAAGTCATTGTTCCCGAAAATGTCTACCGGGAATCTATCATAAGCGGAAAACCCGAGGCTTCTCAAATAGACGCCTGGGCCCGGGGTAAGATACAACAGGCGCAAAAACTTCCGGCTAAGGTTACCAACCTCAATCTGGGAAAAGGCGAAACAGAAGCAATAGCGCTTTATTGGGAAAAATCCGCCGATTATCTGTTAGTTGATGAACAAAGAGGCCGTAAAATCGCCGCCTCCGGGGGCATAAAGATTATCGGAACCCTGGGGATATTGCTGCTTGCCAAACGACAGGGATTGATCGCTTCTTTGAAGCCTTCTTTGGATATCCTGTCCGGTTCAACAATCAGGATTTCAGACAGACTTTATAAAACCATTCTGAAATTAGCGCAAGAATAAATGTTGCGTTCCCTATGCAGCGCGGCGGGTACGCCCTACTCAAAAGTGGTGATCTATCCCCGCCTGTTTCATTCAAGGAGTTCCCGCGCCGCCATTTTCACCCTGTCAATCAATGCGTCCAGTGAAGCATCCTCCAGAGTTATGGGAATATCATTGTTAAGAGCATACCACTTGGACGCTTCATCGTCCCAATTCAATAAAATCGTGTATTCGTTCATAACAAGTTCCTTTAAAAAGCGGCTAATATCAATATATGCCTGTATACGGTTCCTGTCAACAAAATTGGCGCCGCCGGTGTTGGCGCATAGTGTTCCGCCGGGGAATCAACCAACCCCGCCGCAGAGCGGCTAAACTTGACCCACAATTTTCTCTCTGGTGTGCTATACTTCCCCTCAAAGCCGAGAACTCTGGGAGGGGAATATGGCACCGGGGAAACAATTCGACATGGAAGAAGAATTTGCGGGGATAGAGTTTCATTCAATTAGACTGG
>JAITEW010000091.1 GCA_031281855.1 Treponema sp. | reverse complement strand
GGGGTCGGCGGCCTTCTTCCGGGTTTGGAGAGATTTTTTATTATAAAAATACTTAACACCTGTACTGTGGAGAGAGAGAGAGAGAGAGAGAGAGAGAGAGAGAGAGAGAGAGAGAGTTCATAAAGTGTGCCAAGTCGGCGTGTTTTTGAAAAATAATTTTATTTTTTCGAATTGTTCTACGTTCTTTCATAATTATCGATAGTTTACCACTCCCTCCGGGGGCTGTCAACGAAATTGGAGGGTATGCGAAGCATTGATTCGTTGCGAAGGGTACATACCCAAGAACCCGCTTACGCGGGGGAACCTTGGGGCGGAACCGAGGGTATGTACCCTGAGTCAAATACCTTACGAGAACAACCATACCCCGTCCGCTCTGCGGCGGGGTTGGTTGATTATTTTTTCCAGGTTCTTTATAGTAATTTGTACATCGCTTTGTGGCGGTGGGATTAATTTTTAAGGCTATCCGATATGGACGTACAACAAAGTACCGCCCTCGAGCCCGAATACACGGGGCTCACGTTTGAAAAGGTCTGGGCAATGTTCCGGGAAACTGACAGAAAAATCCAGGAAACCGGCAAACAGATCAAAGAGACCGACAAGCAGCTTAAGGAACAGTTCAAAGAAACCGACCGACTGATGCGGCAAAACCAAAAGATGATGAGCGATTTGGGGAGAAAATTCGGCACGATAATCGAACATATGTTCATTCCAAATCTTAAAGAAAAATTCAACGCTCTGGGTTATGTTTTTGAAAAATCCTCGCCTAATGTACTCATCGGAAACCAGGAACACAATATCTACACTGAAATAGACGTGTTTCTTGAAAACGGCAGCTGCGCATTGGCGGTAGAGGTAAAAACCCAGGTGGGTATCAGCGATGTCCGGGAGCATATTGAACGGATGGAAAAGCTGCGCCGGTATTTCGATCTGCACAACGACAAACGGAACCTCTACGGAGCTGTTGCGTCGGCGATTTTTCCCGGCAATGTCCGGGACTTTGCGCTGAAACAGGGTTTTTATGTTATTGAGCAGTCCGGCGACAATGTATCCATAAAAAAACCCGAAGGCAGCCCCAGGGCGTGGTAATATGCCCCTGCCTTTTCACCCGCTTATAAACGCCTGGTTTACGGAAACCTACGGCAAGCCGACTCCGGTACAGGAAGAGGCGTGGCCGGTCATTGCCCGTGGGGAACACGTCCTGGCCCTGGCGCCTACAGGGAGCGGCAAAACCCTTACGGGTTTCCTGGCCGCTGTCTCCCGGTTTGCGGACGGGACCTATGATGCCGGGAGGCTTTCGGTCCTCTACGTTTCGCCCCTTAAGGCCCTGAACGAGGACATCAGGCGGAACCTGACCGGGCCTCTTGAAGCGATACGCGGGGTTTTTGAAAGAGCCGGAGCCGCGTTCCCGGCTATCAGGGTAGAGACCCGTTCCGGGGACACGCCCCAATACGAGCGCCGCAGGTTCCTCGCAAGGCCCCCTTCGATTCTGGCCCTTACGCCGGAAAGCCTGGGCATCATCCTTCTCAACCCCAGGGGGCGTCAGGCGCTGTCCCAGGTGCGGTACCTGATCCTCGACGAGATCCACACCGCTATCGGGACTAAGCGGGGCGCTTTTCTCTCCTGCCAGGTAGACCGCCTGGCCCTTACAGCCGGGGAGTTCCAGCGGGTGGCCCTTTCGGCCACAGTCCAGCCTCCGGAAGCCGCGGCCGATTTTGCCGGGGGCCTGGTCAAAACGCGGCGGGGCGGTTATGAAAAACGCAAGGTTCAGCTTATCGCGCCGGTATCGGAAAAAAAGATAACGCTTTCCGTTGAATTCCCGGAAGACGCCGCGGAGAAAACAGGCGCCGCCGCTGAACGCTACGGCAGGCGGTATGCGGTTCTGATCCGGTTCATTATGGAGCGGATTAAGGCGAACCGTACCGGCGCGCGGGGGAGTGTTCTGGTGTTTACCGATTCCCGGCGCAGGGCAGAGCGGATCACCTACCTTTTGAACCAGGCTTTTCTTTCCGGAAACCCTGCGGACTTTTTCCCCGAAAATCCCGAAGCCTTTATGGGAAGAAACATCGCTTACACCCACCACGGGTCGCTTTCCAAGGACGTGCGCAGGACTGTGGAAAAGGGCCTTGCGGAAGGGGAGATCCCCTGCGTAGTCGCCACTGGTTCCCTGGAACTGGGCATAGACATCGGCAGCGTCGACGAGGTGGTTTTGGCGGGAAGCCCCGGTTCCTCTGCCCAGACGCTCCAGCGCGTAGGGCGTTCGGGCCACGGCGTAGGGATGACCAGCAGGGGCTGCCTGGTTCCCTTCCATGGGCTGGATCTGCTCCAGGCCGCCGCGGTAGCCGGGGCTGTGGAGGATCGGGAGTTTGAGGAAACCAGGGCCGTAGAAGGCCCTCTGGACATTCTGGCCCAGATCGTCCTGGGCCTCTGCGCCGAAAAGGACCGGAACGAGGACGAGTTATACGAAACCCTTAAGGGTTTTTATGTTTACCGGAATTTATCCCGCCCGAGCTACGACGGCGTGATCCGTATGCTTGCAGGGGCCTACGAGGGCACGCGGCTCAGAGAACTCAAGCGGCGTATCTTCAGGGATGATGTAACCGGCACGCTTACGGCCGCGCCAGGCGCCCTTCAACTGCTCTATTCTTCAGGCGGGGTCATTGCCAGCAGGGGCTACTACTCCCTGCGCCTCGCGCCGGGGACCGAAGGGGCAGGAACCAAAATCGGCGAGCTTGACGAGGAATTTGTCTGGGAGCGCCGCCTGGGAGACAGCTTTGACTTCGGCAGCCGTTCCTGGCGTATCACCGCTATAGGCAGCGAGGCGGTGGAAGTGGTTCCGCTCCCGCACGGCGCGGACTACCAGCCTTTCTGGAAAGCCGACTCCGTATACCGTAGCCCGGTGCTCTGCAGGCGGACCCTGGAGATCCTCGACCGCGGCAATTCGGAACCCTTAACCAGCGTTCCCGGCTTCAGCCCCGAAGCTCTGAAAAGCCTTGAGGATTTCCTTTCAGCCCAGAAAGCGGCCCAGGGAAAGCTCCCGCTGCCGGGGCCCGCCTTTATCCCTATAGAAGTGATAGACGATCCTATCGCGCGGGGCGACGCTTATTCGGTTATCTTCCATACTTTCAGGGGCGGAACCGTCAACTACCCTCTGTCCATGGCCCTGGCGCGGGACATGGAAGCCGAGTACGGCCTGCGGGTCGAGGCGGTTCCGGACGACAACGGCATACTCCTGCGCCTACCCCGTTCCATAGCCGCCGATCCCGGCCTAAGCGCCGAACACTGCCTCCGCCGCCTTTGCCGGGACGGAACCGGGGAAAAGCGCTTCCGCGAGCGTCTTGAGTCTTCAGGCGTATTCGGCGCAGCCTTCAGGGAAGCTGCCGAACGTTCCCTCCTCCTCCCCAGGGCCCCCTTCGGGAAGCGCATACCCCTTTGGGTGCTGCGCCAGAAGTCCAAGCGGCTCTTTGACGCCGTAAGTTCCTACCGCGACTTCCCGGAAACAGCCGAAGCCTGGCGGACCTGCCTCAACGAGACCTTCGACATGAAAGGCTTCGCGTCGCTTCTCGACGACATAGCGGCAGGGGCTGTCGGCATAGGCTGTTTCAAAACCCGCAGGCCCAGCCCCTTTTCGCAGGAGCTTGCGTGGGCGGAAAATAACGTCCTCATGTACGAATACGACCCGCGGCCTGACCTTATGGGCCCTCCCGGCGCCAGAACCGTGCAGGGGTCCCTTTCGGACCAGGTCATTGCCGAAGCCCTGGGGAACCCGGGCGCCAGGCCTCCGCTTCAGGCGGAGTTAACCGCCGATTTCTGTTCCCGGCTCAGGCGGGAAAAGCCGGGCTGGGCTCCTGAAGACCCCCTCACCCTCTGCGAGTGGGTAAAGGAACGGATCGCTATTCCCACGAACAACAGGGACGAGGAATGGGAGGAGTTGCTGAACCATGTTCCGCCTGAACTGAAAGAAGCAGTGCAACAGGACCCGGGCCTGGGAGGAAGGCTCGCGATCCTAAAACGGGAAAGCGCCGGCGTCGCGTCGGTAGTTCACCGTGAATGGGCAAAGCGGTGGCGCGAAGGGGGCCCCGGGGAGCTCGCCGAAGACTGCCTCAGGCTGTGGCTTCGCTACGAAGGGCCCGTGCCTCTTTCCAGGATCACCGAAGTTTTCGGCTTCTCAATGGCTGAAGCTGAAGACGCTGTTTACTCCTTTGTTGAAGCAGAAGAACTTGCGGACGACGTGATCGTAACCCAAGGGGATGTTCCCGCAAGGGCGTATTCCGGCGCCGGCCTTGTGTGCGACAGGGAAAACCTGGAACTCCTTTTGCGGCTTTTAAGGAGAAAGCGGCGGCGCGAGGTAAAGGAAAAACCCGCGCCGCTCCTTGTTCCCTTCCTCGCCCGGCGCCAGGGGCTTCTGCAAGACAGCGCTCCGGCAGGGTTCCCGCAAAGGGCCGAAGGCGGTCCCTGGAAAAAACTTTCTGGCTTCACGGCTCAGGCGAAACTCTGGGAGACCGAAATCTTCCCCTGCCGCCAGGCCGGTTACTCAGGTGAAACCCTGGACCGGGAACTCCGGGAAGGGCGGCTCTTATGGTACGGAGCGGGGAAAGAAAAAGCCGGTTTCTGCGAGCCTGGAGATATTGACCTGGTACTGCCCGGTTCCCCGGCGCCGGAATTTACCGGCGGATTCCCTCAAGGCTTCTTTGACTTCCCAAGGAGTTTCTGGGAAATACGGGACGCCTTTTCCGCCTGCGCCCGGGAACTTGAAGGGACCGGGAACGCGGCCTGCGCGGCGGCTCTCTGGAACGAAGCCTGGCGGGGCAGCCTTTCGGCCGACTCCTGGGAGCCTGTACGCAGGGGGCTTGAAAACGGATTTTTCCCTTCAGGGGAAAAGGGGGAAACAGCCGGCGCAAAAGGTTCCGTTACGGGTATGGGGATTCCCGGAAGCCGCAGGATTTCCGGAACTCTGCGGATTCCCAAGGCCATACGGGAACGCTGGCGTTCAGGACCCCCTGTGCCGGGGAACTGGTTCGCGCTTTTCAACGATGACGGACAAAGGACAGAAGGGGAAGAGTTCAGACTTCTGGAAGAAGAGGAACTCAACCGGGACAGGGTCAGAATCCTCCTGGACCGCTGGGGGGTGCTTTGCCGGCCCTTCCTGGAACGGGAGGCCCCCTGTTTCTCATGGTCCCATCTCCTGCCCGCTATGCGGCGCATGGAACTAGCCGGGGAACTGACAGCAGGCCGTTTCTTTTCAGGCATCAATTCGCTCCAGTTTGCTTCTCCCCATATCGCGGAAGAACTTGAACAGGCGGAACAGGAACAAGGCGTCTACTGGATGAACGCCGCGGACCCCGCAAGCCCTTCGGGGCTGTCAATAGAGGGCCTTGAAAAGCCAGGCCGGGAATTTCCGAACCGCCTCCCTTCCTCAAGGCTTTGCTTCAGAGGCGCCGAACTCCTGGCAGTTTCAAACCGCGGGGCCAGGGATCTGCTCATCTTTATTCCCCCTGATGATCCCGCTATCATGGAGGCTATGGCGTTCGTCAAACTGCCGAGGCTCCGGGCAGTGCAGCCGGAAATAAAGGTTGTTATTGAAAAAATAAACGGTAAAACCGCGGCTTCCGGGGAGTACGCCGAAGTTTTCAGGCACCTGGGTTTTGTAAACGACCGGGGAATGTTTGTTTTATGGTAGCGGATGTGCACGATGCCTTTGACCGGGTTTTCAAGGTATTGTTGTTATATATGAAGGGTTACATCAGTATTTCCTCAGTATCTCGATAGGCTTGAGCTTCCCGGCCCGGCTGGCGGGGATCCAGGATGCCAGGACGGAACACAGGATTGTGAAAATACCGATAAGGCATACCGCAGGGCCGTCGATGGTGATGGGAATGGTTTCAAGATAATAACCTGAATCCAGGATCTTCACAGGCTCTTTGTGGAAAACTCCGGTAACAAAACTCAAAACCGTTTCCAAACTGCGGATAAGGGTGTTGACAGATGCTCCGATAAGAAGCCCTGCTGAAATCCCGAGAATCGAACCGGCAAGACCGGTGAGAAAAGCCCCCCAAAGGAAGACGCCGCTGGTAAAGGCGGGATTTGCCCCTGCGGCCTTGAGGACCGCAATGTCCCGCTGCCGTTCGATTGCCAGCATAGAAGTGGCTGACGAAACGTTTACCGAAGCTACCAGGACTATAAGGGCCATAATAAAAATGAGAAGCTGCCTTGTGGACTCGTAGGAACTGTACTGGGAACGCTGGAGGGATTTCCAGGTATAGACCCCGTAACCGGGACCCAGAAGGCGGTAGAGGCGCCCTGCGGCGGCATCGGCGTTTTCGTAAGGGTTGTCGATTTTCAGCATCAGATATGAAGCTGAAGATTCAGGAAGGAACCGCTTTCCGGCCTCTAAACTCATGATGCACCAGAGGGAGTCCAGTTCCCGGTAGCCTGATGAAACAATCCCCTTTACGGTAAATACCGACACCCTGGGGATGGTCCTGCCTTCAGATGCTGTCCTGAAAGTCATAATACGCACGCTGCCGCCTACCTCGGCGCCGACGGATTTGGCAAGCTCCTCTCCCAGAAGAACCTCCCGGTCCCCTTCCAGTGAGTCCCTGCCGGCAACTGCGGTAAGGTATTTCCTGCCTTCCTTGTCTTCCCAGAAGGAATTCTCCACTGCCCTGATGGTGGCCCCCCGGGAACCCCTGTTCCCTACCAGCACCCCAAGGCCGTGGATCTCCTGCCACCCCCCCCGGAGGCCGGAAAGCCCCTGTACCGCCTCAAGGGCTTCTTCAGGAGCCGCAGGATTGGCGTAATTATAAACCTGGAGATGCCCGGTGCCTAATTCCAGATAACGGTCCGTTATGCCCCGGATCATACCGTCAGCCACAATGAGGGTCACGATAATGGGAATGAGGCTCAACGCGATCCCTGCTGCCGCGCCTCTGAGATACCTGCCGCCTTCACGGGCCCGCCCCAAAAGGTAGCGGAAGGCGATGAAAAACGCTGCCCAAACCTTCACGGTCCATTGCCTCCGGTCCTGGTGAGTATCCCGTCATCCAGGGTATAGCGCGAAGCGGCCCTTTGGGCCACAGCTTCGTCATGGGTCACTACAATAAGGGTCTTGCCCCACTTTTCCGCCCCTGCGTAGAGGAGTTCCACGACCATGCCGCTGTTCTGGGGATCCAGGTTCCCTGTAGGTTCATCGGCCAGAATCATGTCGGGATTGTTCACCATAGCCCTGGCTACCGCCACCCGCTGGCGCTCCCCTCCTGAAAGCTGGGAAGGATAATGCGCCGCCCTGTTGCCGAGCTTCATGTCCGCAAGAAGGGCCTCCCCTTTCTCAAGGGCTTGCTTCTTTTTCATTCCAGCCATGTAAGCAGGAAGCATCACGTTTTCCAGAGCCGTAAAGTCTTTTAGAAGATAGTGAAACTGAAAGATAAAGCCGATGCGGCGCTGCCGGTAGGCGGAAAGTTCGCTTTCAGAAAGATCGGTGATATTCACTCCCGCTACAGTGACGGAACCCGAATCGCAGCGGTCAAGACCGCCCAGGATATTGAGAAAAGTGCTTTTCCCGCTGCCGCTCTGCCCTGTGACTGCTACCGAGGTTCCCTGCAAGGCCCGGAAATGTATCCCTTTAAGAATATGCAGGGTTTCAGTTCCTGAAATATAGTTTTTTACCAGCTTTTCAACAAGAACAACCGGTTCATTGCCGCTACTCATACCGCAAAACCTCCGCAGGTTTGGTCTTGGACGCCTTCCCTGACGCGAACCACGCCGCCAGAAGGGCCGATAAAAACCCGAACAGAACTATCAGGACAACTTCGTGAGGCACTACCCGCGAAGGAATTTCCTTGATATAAAAAACCTGGGGCGAAAAAACGGCAAATTCCCCGGCGCCGGGATCGCTGCCCAAAAGACCCATAAAGGCGTTGGCGCAGCGGATAAAAAAATTCACCAGTTGTTCAAGAAAACTGAAAAACCCGGGGATATGGAAAGCGATGAGGAGCCCAAGAAGAAGCCCCAGGGCGGCCCCGGCCAGACCGATGATAAAACCATCCCAGACAAAAACCAGCCTTACCGCAGTCTCTGAAGCCCCAAGGGCCCTGAGAAGGCCGATCTCCTCCCGGCGTTCCAGAACAACCCGCCGCTGGGCCTGGAAGATGTTGAGGCCTACGACGATAAAAATAAGCCCTACTAATATGAACATCATGAGCTTCTCTGTGCGCAGGGCCCCGAAGAAGGCCCGGTTATAATCCCGCCAGGAAATGACCCTTGGGGGCTCGTCCTGAGGCAGCGGGCTGCGATCCAAAAACCAGCGTACCCTCTCCCCCCCCTGTCTGTCCTGCCAGCGGTTCCTGAGCTTTATTTCAAGAACAGGCTTCTCTACCCACTCTTCCCTGTTAACCAGCGCCTCTGCCCTGTCGATGTTGATAAAGGCCCAGCCAAGATCGTATTCATAAAATCCGCAGCGGAATACGCCGGTAACGGTATATTGAAAGCTTCCGGCTTCGTCCCCGTCGTTTTCCGAACCAAAGGCCCCTCTGGAAATCGAGAGAAGCGTAACCTTGTCCCCTGCCCGTACAGCCAGGTACTTCGCCAGTTCCGCTCCAAGGACTATACTGTCAGGAGCGTCGAGATCAAAACTGCCGTCTTCAATATCGAGTTTCCGCGCAAGCCCCGGATCCTGCTCCAGCGCGTCATTGGGAACCCCCCGTATCACCGCCCCGCGGGAACCGGTCAGCCTTCCCCGGATAAGGGCGCTGGTCTCGATAAAGGGAAGCGCCGAAACCACTTCGGGAAGGGCCCGGATCGTGTTCTGCAAATCGGCGCCTGTTTCCCCTGAAGGGAAATTCTCAACCCTGATGTGCCCGGAAGATATTTCCAGGATGCTTTCGATAAAACCGAGCTGGAAACCGTTCATCACAGCGATGATAACCGTAAGGGCCAGCACCCCTGTGGCTATCCCTAAAACAGAAAAGACCGGAGAAGGGGAATTCCTGCGGCCCCTGGATACATAACGGGCGGCTACAAAACCAATCCACGCGTTTTTCATCTGGAACCCTTCCCGGTCCTGATACGGGTCTCTGAAATTTTACGCCCCTCCTCCCAGACCGCCCGGAGCACCGCTTCGCCGTTGATGTACAGTTCCTCTATATCCCGGTTCCCCCGGGAGCGCACGGTCCGTTCCAAAACCCCGCTGCGGAAATTACGCTCCATGATACGGTTCCCCTGGTCGTCGTATTCGAATTCCGTCACACCTTCGCCGTCTGCCGACTCCCATTGTACCGATTCCAGACGATCCCCTGACCAGGTGTTCCGGATCTCAGCCAGTACGGTTCCCTCGCTGTCTTTACGGATCTCGCTTTGGACCCTCCCGCGGGAATCGGTAACATAGGTTACATGTATCCCTGTAGGGAGGACGATGTCCCTGAAGAAGTCGTTGCTGTACACGGCCCCGGGGTTCACAAATTCAACGTTTTTGGAAAACCCGGGGCTTATGCTGGGAAAAAGAACCTTGACCTTATTGCCTTCTGACGCTTCCGCTTCGGAATGATACCAGCGTTCAATAGCCCTGAGGGAATTGGATCTCGTATAACGGTAGTAATCGGTTGTTACAGGAACAAGGCCGGCCCCGCGGGGTTCAGCGTCTGACGCGGCTTCAAGGATCCACGATTCCGCTTTTATCAGGGTTCTCCCTGTATAGCTGAAACGGAAAACCAGTTCGGTCCCGTCTCCCGGAAACTGGCGCTCTTCGGTAATGTAGCGGCCTTCGTTATAGACTTCGATAAAACCCGCCTGCTTTTCATTTTCTTCCGGAGCCCCGCCGAATATCCCCCCTGAACCCGAGGCGTTGAGCCTGGCCGCCCCCTTTTCATCCCTGAAGATCCACTGCCGGCGGATCTCGGCGCCTTTTTCATAAAGGACCCGGAGCTCTATCCTGAAAGAAGGGTCCCAGTAGGGAAGAAGCAGCTCAGGCGCCTCAGAGACAAGGGCGCTCCCTACGGAAAGGCTGTACTCGTTCCTCAACGCCGCAAAACCGGAAGGTATCTGTTCAAGCGTCATACCTGAAGCGTTGGAGATATACCAGACCCGGCTGTCCGGCTCCCCGGCTTCTTCCTGGGCCGAAAGGGGAGCGCAGCTCAAGAGAATCAGAAAAAACGCCTTAAACAAGGCCGGCGAATTCTTCGGCATAGCTTTTCGGATCAAAAGTCCGGATATCCCCGTATTTTTCCCCTGTACAGAGAAAAACAACCCGAAGCCCCAGATCCCTGGCAAGGGAAAAGACAACCCCGCCTTTGGCGCTGGAATCGTACTTGGTAAGGATCGCCCCTTTAAGGGGAACAGCGGCGTGGAAAATCTCGGCCTGAGCCAGGGCGTTTCTTCCGGTAGTGGCGTCCAGTACCAGGTATTTGATATATTCCGCGTTTTTTGCCCGTGATTCCACTACGCGGTCAATTTTTTTAAGCTCCTCTATAAGGGCGGATTTGGTATGCATCCTCCCTGCCGTATCGGCGATAATTACATCTCCGCCTCCGGCCTGGGCGGCTTCGACGGCGTCGTAAATAACCGCCGCAGGATCCCCGCCGTGCCGGTGGGCTACCACGCGCACCCCAAGCCGCTCGCCGTGGATCTTTATCTGATCGATAGCCGCCGCCCTGAAGGTATCCCCTGCTGCGAGAATGGGTTTTTTACCGTACCCCAGGGCAAGGCTTGCCAGTTTGGCGGCAGTGGTGGTTTTCCCTACGCCGTTCACCCCAAGGAGCATAAGAATCTTCAAGTCCTGGCCGGAGAAGATCCCCCCTGCCCCGGGGGCTGCGGGGTTTCCGTTTTCAGGCGCCCCTTTTGCCTTATTGGCGGTAAGGATTTCCTCAAGGAGCCTGGCAAGCATCCTCCTGGCGCCGTCGCCATCGTTTATTTTCTCCTTCCTGCAGAGATCCCGGAGTTTATCCGCAACATCGTAAGCCCCTGAGGCTCCAAAATCCCCTTCTACGAGAAGATCCGTAAGATCCTCAAAGACCTCTTCAGAAAGGGCCTTTCCGGGTTTGAAAAAATTTTTCAGTTTTTCCGCAAAGCTGTTCATTTTATAACAGGCTCCTGGTTTGGAAACCGGGCAATAGGAGCGGCGTCCGCCCCGGAGGTATAAAGGTAGCGGATGATCCTGAAAACCGTATCAGCCGCAGCGAGGCCTATCACCGCATAGGCGCCTACTGTGAAGTAATTGCTGTTCACCGCTTTGTTATACATACCCGCATCAGCCGCTCCTGTAGTAACGGAATAATTATAGGCGTCAACGTAATTCCCGGCTATAGAGATAGTAAGAAGCGAAAGAGGCAGGGCGACCCAAAGGCGTCCGTAAGCGCCGTAGAATTTTCTCCGCGCCGTGTTTACCCGCTTTTCTTCAGGCGATACAGGAACTGATGCCGTAAAGGCCAGGGTTTCCCCGGCGTCCCGGCTCGGGCGTACAAATTCCGCCTTCCCTCTGACAATCCCGCCTTGCCGGTACACTGCGGACCCTGTTTCGCCAGATGGTGTTTCTACGCTGATATAGGCGTACTGGTCCCTGGGCAGATCCAGGGTAAGAGGGGCGGTTCCCATGTAGAGGCTCCCCAGGTACACCGAAGACCCTTCGTTTCCCGGAACATCCACCTTAAAAACCGAACGGCTCAGAGGTGAAAGGTTGATGTACAGTTCCGCAAGTTCCCCGGAGTTAAGCTCCGTGTTGACAGCCGCCGAAGAATATCCCTCAGCGTATACCTCTACTTCCGCGGCGCCTGGAACAAAAGTCCTTGCAGGCGTCTCCCCCTGGCCGGCGTAAACGCCGTTGATAAGCACCATAGCCTCCTCAGGCTGGACGCGGACCGTTATAGCCCCAGGGAGGGTGTCCGAAACCGCCGCTATAAGCCTGAACGAAAGTTCGTCCATAGCCCCGTTAAGATCCTCTGAAGAAAAAATAACGTCGTCCTCCCAGGCGTAGGAGCGGGTATAGAGGGTGTACATCCTGAGGCTCAGGAGGACGCGGCCGTGGTATTCCGATACTGTGCCGCAAAGAAAAGCATCGGCTTTCTGGGTTGTACAGAAACGGTACTCCCCTCCGGCCTTGGGAGGCGCCGGCCAGGCTCCGTTCTTGTTGGAATCGGCGAATTTAAAGAGAGGCTCCCCGGCAACAGAAGGCCCCTGGGATTCCAGGTTTTTCAGCTCCTCCTCCAGCTTCGCTATATCAACCTCCTTGGCTTTAAGGAGCTTCCGGTACTCCCACCCCGCTTTTCCCTGGTAGAGCAGGAGATCTCGTTCGTTCCGTTTAGTTCCAAGGTTTTTCGCAACAGCGGTTTTGGCTTTCTGCCACGCGTAATTCCGGTAATAGTCCAGTTCTTCGCCGTCCCGGTAGCGGCGGTCTATGTCCTCCAGGGCCCCTGCCAGGTCCCGGGCAAGTATATCGCCCAAAAGCCGGCGTCCCGCAGGAAGGGGGGAGGTGTCGAAAGCGGTAATACACAGGACCCATTCGCCGTTGATAGGCGCCGCGGGCTCTTCGGCATCCCCTTTGCTGTATACAGCGGAAACAAGAAAACAGAAGAACATGAAAAGCAGGAACACACGAAGCGCAGCCGGATTTTTATCCATGAGCGTTATTCCACGCGAAACGCAGGTATTCTTCTATAAATAAATCGATATCGCCGTCCATCACAGCCTGGATGTTGCCGATTTCCGCTTTGGTCCGGTAATCCTTTACCATAGTGTAAGGCTGGAAAACATAGGACCGGATCTGGTTTCCCCAGGAGATGTCCTTTTTCTCCTGCGCGAACCGTTCGTTTTCCTTTTCCTTTTCCTGCCGGTAATACTCATAGAGCCGCGCCTTGAGCATGCTCATGGCAATGGCCCGGTTTTTAATCTGGCTCCGTTCATTCTGGCATGCGACAACGATCCCTGTAGGAAGGTGGGTAAAACGCACGGCGCTGTCGGTCTTGTTCACATGCTGGCCCCCGGCGCCGCCTGAACGGTAGGTATCCACTCTGAGATCCTCAGGGCGTATTTCCACTTCGATAGAATCGTCGATTACAGGAAACACATAAACCGATGCGAACGACGTGTGCCGTCTGGCATTGGCGTCAAAAGGCGAGATACGGACCAGCCGGTGCACCCCTGACTCGCCCTTGAGGCAGCCGTAGGCATAGTCGCCTTCGATTTTTACCGTAGCGGATTTTATGCCCCCTTCGGCTTCAAGGCGGTCTTCTTCTTCGACAGAAAACCCCCTGCGTTCCGCCCAGCGCAGGTACATGCGGTAGAGCATCCCCGACCAGTCGCAGGCCTCGGTCCCGCCGGCCCCGGAATGGACCGTCAGGAAACAGCCGTTCCTGTCCACTTCCCCGCTCATGAGTTCCAGAATATTTTGCTTTTCGTAGCGCGCGGTGAGATCCTTCAACGCCGCTTCGATTTCCGGGCCCTGGGATTCGTCTTTTTCCTCTGATGAAAGCTCGTAGAGGGTTTCCAGATCCTCCATCCCTTCCTTGAGGCTCCGCCAGGGTTCGTAACGGTTTTTAAGGGTCTTGTGTTCAGCCATGAGCTTTTCAGCCCTGCCTGAATCGTTCCAAAAGTCAGCTTCCCCGGTTTTTGCTTCCAGTTCGGCTATGCGCCCGGCAAAATCAGCGTCTTCAAAGACGCCTCCAGGTTTCGTTGATGCGGTTTTTCAATTCTCCAATAGGAGCGCCCATTTCGGATAAAAGCATTTGCGTCCTCCGTCTATTTTTTACCGGTATTCCTGGCCACCATGCGCCGCCACTGTTTCTCCCGCAGAGACGTAAGCACCAGGGTTCCGTCTATAGGAAACTGAAACAGCCTGAGCCGATCAAAGGCGTCTGTGGCCTTGTCCAGGTCCCGTTTCAGCCTGTTCAGGGTATCGGCAGACACGAATGCCGACTCCCAGAGACCCCGCTGAACTTTCTCAAACCCGTACTGCCTCAAAAGTTCCGCCAGTTCCTTCGCCCTTCCTTCAGAACCGGGGTCCACAGCGATAGAAACAAACATGCCTTTAGATTAAGGAAAAACTGGGGTTTTGTAAAGGGAATTCAACCAACCCCCGCTACAGAACGGCTAAACCTGACCCGCAATTAGCCCTGACAAGCCGGGAGCAATGAAAACCCCGGGGCTTCGGGGAATAATTGGGATCAAGTTTTGGACAACTTCAGTACATAGAAAATTCCCCGTCCTTGTGCTATAGTCGAGAGAAGCGTTTTATGCCTGGAGCTTATTTATGAAAATTTTCCGATCTTTTGTAGCAGCCGCCTCTCT
>JAITEW010000143.1 GCA_031281855.1 Treponema sp. | reverse complement strand
AAAGCCGCTGAACTGGCGGTTACCCTTTTTGAAGGCCGTAAGGCCAAGGTCCCTGCGGAGATCCTCAAAGGCAGTTTTGTCGCGAAAAAGCTGAAAAAAGCCGAAGAGGAAAAACCCGTAAAGGCCAAAGCGGCCAGGGCCGGAAAACCCGCAAAGGCAGCGAAAGCCGCTAAGCCCGCCAGGGGAAGGAGGAGCGTCCCGGCTCCGGCCCCGGCGCCTGTTCCTAAGGAAATCACCAGAGTGGCGCCGCCTGTGGTTACCGCAACGGCTCCTGCCATTTCCAAGGGCCCTGTGCGGATGACCCCTATGTACTCCGTAGTTGTTTCCAACGAACTTTTTCATAATGGAAACGTAGAAGCCTGGAAGCGTATCGTGGCCAGCTACAAGGCCAAATACCCTGCCCTGGAAGTTTACATCTACTACGAAGGCGAGCGTATCCTGGATATCAATTCCCTTTTCAAATGGGGCAAAGTCAAACACGGCAGCGCCATTCAGTTTGCAGTAGCCGGAAACGATATCAAGGATGTGGCCAAGCTTCAGCGTTACCTGGTTCAGGGGGCAAGCCATCAGTTTGAGGCTTTCCTGCACGGCCCGGTAAACAACGTGTTGAAGCTGTTCGGCTAAGGGGGAAAAAATGGATAACAGAATACACTTTTTTAGTCAGATCGATGTCATTCCCAAGAAGATCGAACCTGAAAAATTGGGGATTCGGGGCCGGCAGGCCAATGAATTTGCCGAACTGGGCTTTCCTATTCTCCCTGGTTTCATACTGGATACGGATATCGCCTCCACACTGGACCCCAAGGAGATTAAAAAGGACGTTGCGGCCCTCCTGGACAAGTGCGCCGGTATTGTGGGTAAAAAGTACGGGGATTCCAAAAACCCCATGCTCCTTAAAGTGGTCATATCTTCAAACCTGGCTATCACTACGTATCCCACTCTCCATAACTTCGGCCTTGTAAAGCCCACTATTGAAGGTTTCGGCAATTGGGTAGGCAAGGATTTTGCAGTCCACGAAGCGCTTTTCCTGGTCCGGGGGATGCTTAAAATCGAGGAACGCATCAAGGAACTGGAAGATAAGTCCAAGGAACAGGCGGAAATAGCAGCCACACTCAAGGCCCTGGACAATATGCTGGGTATCAAAAGGCCTTCCAACGAACTGGGCGATGAGGAAGAACAGATTCCCATTGACAAGAGCGCCGAGGAATACATGGACCTCTACGCCAAGTACTTCCCTGCAGGCTTTTTCGACAGCGCCGAAAACCAGCTTCTCCTGACTCTGGGCGAGATCACCCGAATGTTCCAGATGGACGATCAGAACGATAACGATACCGCTCTTATGATCGCGCCTATGGTCTACGGGAACTACGGTAAGGATTCCTGTTCCGGGGATTTCTTCAGCCGCAACGTGATCACAGGGAACAAGAAGCTCCAGGGCAAATTCTTCAGGGAAAAATTCAACGAACTCGGAGCCGAGGGCCAGGATATCGACAAGGTAGGCGACAAGCACCTCAAAGAACTCCAGAAGATTGCCTGGACATTGGAAGACAAGTTCAAAGAAATCCGTCATGTCCGCTTCACTATTGAAAACGGCAGGCTCTGGCTTATAGAGCAGCGCCAGGTGGAGCAGAAATCCACCCAGTCGGACATCAAACTCCTCCTGGATCTGGCTAAGCGGAAGATCGTGGACAACGCCTCTGTGGTCAAGGCCATCGATCCCCTGCGGCTTAACGAAATTCTCCATCCCGTTATCGATCCCGGAAGCGTCAAAGACCTCAAATCCTGGAAAGGCGGCATTGCAGGCGCCCCTGGGGCGGCTATCGGCAGGGTGTATTTTACCACCGATTCCCTCCTGGAAGCCAAAAAGCTGGCCCAGCAGCGCGGCGAGGATACCAGGACCATCCTGGTGGCGATTTCCTCTTTTGCTGAAGACGTCAAGGCTATCGAAGTGAGTACCGGGGTGCTTACCGCCGAAGGGGGTTATTCCGCCCACGCGTCGGTCGTCGCCAGGCAGTACGGCAAGGTGTCCCTGGTTGCGCCTGACCTGAAGATCAAGGGCAGAAAAGCCACGTTAGGGAGTTTCAGCTTTTCCGAAGGGGATTATATCACCCTTAACGTGCCTTTCTACGGCCAGTCCAATGTCTACGCCGGGACCGCCACCCTCATCGAGCCGGACCCCAAGGAATCGGGGCTTCTCGACTTTATCGCGCTTTCCAAAAGCTTCCTCAAGAAATTCCATGTCCGGTGCAACGCCGACACCACGAGGGACGCGGCGCTGGCTTTGAGCTTTGGCGCCGACGGCGTGGGGCTCTGCCGCACGGAACACATGTTCTTTAAGGCCGAGCGCATCAACGTGTTCCGGGAAATGCTTTTGTCTGACAATGACAAGGACCGGGCAAAGGCCCTGACCAAGCTCCAGGTCATGCAGCGGGAGGATTTTTACGGCATCCTCAAAGTAATGGCCGGCAAGGAAGTGACCATAAGGCTCCTGGATTCGCCGCTTCATGAATTTATGCCCCATAATGACGACGAACTTGCGGCTTACATGGCCCATGTGGCAAAGACCAAAAAGGTGAAGCCCTCTAAGCCGGAAATCCTCGCGCAGATCGACACCCTCCACGAGTTCAACCCCATGCTGGGGCACCGGGGCTGCCGTATCGCTGTTTCTTATCCCGAAATCTACGCCATGCAGGTCAAAGCCATCTTCGAAGCGGCTTACAAGCTGCGTTCCGAAGGAGTGGACGTCAGGCCCGAGATCATGGTCCCTATTGTTATGAACGCTTCGGAACTCAAGCTGATTGCATACGGCAAAAAGATCGAAGGCGCCAGCTACCAGGGCATCGTGGACATTGAGGAAGAACTCAGAGCTGAGAAAAAGGCCAAGCCTGTGGAGTACCAGATAGGTACCATGATTGAGCTTCCCGCGGCGGCTTTAGGCGCCGGGGAAATCGCCAAGTACGGCCGGTTCTTCAGCTTTGGTACCAACGATCTGACCCAGACCACCCTGGGGATTTCCAGGGATGACTTTACCGCCTTTATGCCTGACTACACCCTTTTCGACCTCATCCAGGGGAACCCATTTAGTACCCTGGACTCACGGGTCAAGGAACTTATCGCTATGGCTACCGAACGCGGGCGGCTTACCCGGCCCGACCTGGTCTGCGGCCTCTGCGGCGAACACGGGGCCAATCCCGCAAATGTGCGGTTCTGCATGGAAGCGGGGCTTAACTATGTTTCCTGTTCTCCCTATTCGGTGCCCATCGCCCTGCTCGCGGTGGCCCAAGCCGAACTGGAAAAGGCAGTATAGCGGTTAAATACGTCTGCCAGACCCCGGAGCTCTCCTCCGGGCATGGCAGACGCTTTTATCCCCAGGTAATGGTAAGATAACCCCTACCCCGGGGGGCTAAACTTGACCGGGGCTGTCAGGGGCTAATTGCGGGTTAAGTTTAGACTCGCCAGCGCTTTTTCCCGTGCTGCGATGACCCTGTCGCACCATGCGTCGAATTCGGGGTCTTCTTTCTGACATTCCTTGTGGGACAGGATATATTCAAGGCTTTTCCGCACGCCCTGGTCGAAACGGACGAAGGCGGTGAAGGTTGGGACCAGGCGCTTGAGCTTGGTGTTGTCGAATATTGCAGAATTGGCCTTGTCCCCGATAAGGCTTCCGCGGAAATCGTAGGGCCCCGCTTCGTGGAGGAATTCGCTGGAAATATGCACCGCCTTGAGAGGCGCCCCCAGGGCGGCGGCAACGGTTTCGTAGATCTGGTTCCATGTGAGGACTTCGTCAGAGGTGATTTGCACCGATTCCCCAAGTGCGTGGATGTTCCCCATAAGGCCGATGAAGGCTTCGGCGAAGTCGCTGCTTGAGGTCATGGTCCAGAGGCTCGTGCCGTCGCCGTGGATGATCACCGGCTTCCTGTCGAGCATGCGCTTTACAATCTGCCAGCTTCCGTTGGCCCCGTGAATTCCAAGGGGCACGTTCCGCTCGTCATAGGTATGGCTTGGGAGGACAATGGTAACCGGGAAACCTTCTTCCCGGTATTTTTTCATGAAGAATTCTTCGCAGGCGATCTTGTTCCGGGAATACTCCCAGAAAGGATTCGCATGAGGGGTCCCTTCGTTGATCCGGTAATTAGAAGGGGGCTTCTGGTAAACCGATGCGGAACTGATAAAGATGTACTGCCTGGTTTTCCCCTTGAAGAGCCTGTAGTCCCGTTCAGCTTGTCCGCTTTTGAAAACGATAAAATCCGCTACAACGTCAAAGGACAGTCCCGCCAGTTTTTCTTCCGCTTCCTGTTCATTTTCGATATTACAGGTAATCTCCCTGACCCCTGCGGGAAGGACGCCCCGGCGGTTCCCCCTGTTAAGGAGCCAGAGTTCCCAGCCGCGATCCGCGAGTTTCCTGGTAATAGCGGCGCTGATGGTTCCGGTCCCTCCGACAAATAAGGCTTTCATATAATCCCCCTTGTATTTCTATAGGTGGTATATACTATCCTGAAACATTTCGCAAGCTGAAAAACCGGCGGTCCTGAGAAACCCGGAAAGCCCCTTGACTTAACGTTAACTTTAAGCTGTAGGATTTTTTCAGATTTTTTTTAAGAGGTGGAGAGAATGAATTACCGGAATTACGGAAAATTGGGCTATCAGGTTTCGGCTTTTGGCATGGGATGTATGAGGCTTCCCAGGATCGTCAACGCCAAAGACGAAGCAGAGGTGGATCGGGAAAAGGCTTACGAGATGATCCGCTATGCTGTGGACCACGGGGTCAACTATTTCGATACCGCTTACGGCTACCACAACAAGACCAGCGAGGAAGTGCTGGGAGAGGCCCTGGAAGGCGGCCGCAGGGAGAAGGTCAGGATTGCGACCAAGCAGCCCTTCGGGGTCATGACGGATCTTAAATCCGGCGGCGGCAAGACTATCCGCGAAAACGCCCGCAGGAATCTTGAAAACACCCTGAAAAAGCTCAGAACCGGCTATATCGACGTCTATCTGATTCACAACATCGGGAAGTACTGCTGGGAGGATGTCAAGAAAGAAAAAATCATCGAAGAGTACGAAAAAGTCCGTTCCGAAGGGCTCATCAGGGCCATCGCTTTTTCCTATCACGGCGATTTTAGCTGTTTTAAAGATGTCCTGGGATTCTACGACTGGGGCATGTGCCAGATTCAGCAGAATTTTATGGATGTTGAAAAGGAAGCCACTGAGGAAGCTATACATCTGGCAGGCAAAAAAGGCTGCGCCCTGGTGATCATGGAACCCCTCAGGGGCGGGCTTTTGGCAACTCCGCCTGATCCGGTAAAGGAAATTTACGATGAATACCCTGTAAAACGGAGCGCCGTTGAATGGGCGTTCCGGCATGTGCTTAACTACCCCGAGGTGAGCGCCGTGTTAAGCGGCGTCAGTACCCTGGAGCAGCTCAAGGATAACATCGAAATATTTTCCAAACCCGACGCGGTTCCGGGCTGCCTCAACGCGGAGGAGAAGAAGATCCTCTCAAGGGTAAAAGCCAAATACGAATCCCTGGTGGCCGTTCCCTGTACAGGCTGCGAATACTGCCTGCCCTGCCCCCAGGGGGTGCATATCCCCGGGGTATTCGGCAGGTACAACGATGGGAAGATGTTCGGCAGTTTCGATCAGCCTCAGAGGGGCTACATGTTCATGACCCGCGGCAAATCCGACGCGTCCCGCTGCGTTGCCTGCGGGGCTTGTGAGAAAAAATGCCCTCAGCACATCGGCATTATTGAACAGCTTAAAACCGCCCACGAGGCTTTACGGGGATGGGTAGAGTAAATGATCGATTTGCGGCCTTATGCGGAGGCTATAGATAAACAGAAACTCAGGGTAGAAGGCCTTGTCGTCCTTCAGCATGGGGAAAAAATAGCCGAACACCGGTGGGTCCCGGAGGTTCCCAGGAACATTTTTTCAGTAAGCAAGAGCTTTACTTCCGTGGCGGCAGGCATTGCTGTTGACGAAGGCAGGCTCAGCCTGGGCAGCAGGGTCATAGACTCCTTCCCGGTGCGGGACCCGTCTAAGCGGCTTTCGGCCCTGACCCTGGAGCACCTCCTTACCATGACCAGGGGTTACAGGGAATTCTGCCGGCCCCGGTCCGTAGAGGAGGCCCTGTCCCAGGAGCTCACGAAGGACCCCGGGGAAGTGTTCCTCTACGACAACGCCTGCACCTTCCTGGTCTCGGCTATGGTTACCAGGGCCATGGGCGTCAAGGTAAGGGATCTTCTTGTCGAGCGGCTCTTCCGCCCCTTGGGTATACGGGACCCGGTATGGCCCGAAAGCGATGACGGCTATACCATCGGCGCCACTGCCCTGGAGCTCACCGCTCCCGACATGGCGAAGTTCGGCCAGTTCCTGCTGCTCCGGGGGAACTGGGAAGGGAAGCAGATCGTTTCCGCTTCCTGGCTTGAAGGCGCCGCGAGGGCCCAGGTTTCCACCGCAGCCGCCAATCCCGGCCGCCCCGACTGGGACCTGGGCTACGGCTGGCAGTTCTGGATGTGCCGCCACGGCGCGTACCGGGCAGACGGCAAGGACGGCCAGTTCATCGTGGTGTTCCCCCGGCAGGACGCGGTCGCGGCGCTTACTTCCAATGAAGAGAACATGGGGCCCATACTTTACGCGTTATGGGATTATGTGCTGCCGCAGCTTTAACGCGCTAAAGTTGACCTGCATTCGTGGACTATCAGGGTTAATTGTGGGTCAAGTTTAGGGAACAAACCGGGGTACTACGGCTAGACGGCTGGCGCTGCTTGTTCCACGGTGGGCTGCTGGCTAAAGGCGCATGATTGGCATTTTGTGTTGTCTTTACAAGCAGGGCAGACAACACCCGGAGAAAACAGGGAAGGCAGCAAGCTGACTACCTGATCAACCGCTTTGGACATGGGCACATGGAGAAACCACGCAAGGCGGCGGACGGAGACCGCGGACAGTTCGGAGAATGGCGGGCTATAGTACCGCTTTTCA
>JAITEW010000020.1 GCA_031281855.1 Treponema sp. | reverse complement strand
GCCAATGCCGATTACTACTCCGAGATAGTCCAGGACTGTTCCCTGCGGCGCGGGCTTATCCAAACCGCCGGCATGGTTGGCAGCAGGGCTTATGATGAAACCGCCGATACCCGGCTTCTCCTTGAAGAGACCCAGCAGCGGCTCTTTGCCTTAAGCGACACCAGGCGGCTGTTCAGCTATAAAAGGGCCGGCGAAAGCATAGGCAAGACCTTTGATTATCTGGAAAAGGTCTACAATTCCAAAGCCGAATACACCGGCATCCCTTCGGGCTTTGACGACCTGGACCGGCTTACTTCGGGTTTTCAGAAAGCCGAACTTATTGTCATAGGCGCCAGGCCGGGTATGGGCAAAACCGCTATAGGCCTCAACATGGCGACCTATATCACGCTGCGGAAGAAGATCCCTGCGGCCTTCTTTTCCCTGGAAATGTCCGACCAGTCCCTGATGCTCCGCATCATATCCGCAGAGGCCAGGATAGATTCCCACAAATTGCGGACCGGTTATTTTGATTCCAAGGAATACCCGAAAATGTGGCCTGTAGCTGACGAAATTCACCAGGCGCCCCTTTATTTTGTGGACATGCCCCACATGACTATGCTGGACATCCAGGCCATGTCGCGCATGCTCAGGACCCAGGAAAAGGTGGAGATCATCTTTATCGACTATATCGGCCTTATCGGTTCCGATAACCCCAGGCTGGCCAGGTACGAGCTTGTTTCCGAAGTGTCCCGGTCTCTCAAAGGCCTGGCCAGGGAACTGGACATCCCCGTGGTGGCTATGTCCCAGCTCCGCAGGGAGGCTGAAAAGGAAAAGCCCAACCTTTCGGATATCAGGGAATCGGGGTCCATTGAGCAGGACGCGGATATGGTCATTTTTATCAACCGCGACAGGGAACTTGAGAAAACCACAGAGGAACAGTCCGCCGATGAAGGCCAGGCTGTCCAGATCATTCTGGCGAAAAACCGGAACGGCCCGGTAGGGACCATCAACCTAACGTACCTCAAGCACCTTACCAAATTCGTCCCCTATACCCCCAGAACCGGCTAGGATATACTAGAATTAAGGCAGGAGGAAAAAATGGCTTTTATTGACCAGTATGATTTCGACCTTCTCAAAAACGAAGCTGAAAATTTGGTTATCGAGGACCTTGGCCGCCAGCTTGAGTCGTTTCCCGAACCTGTTTGCACCTGCAATGAGTGTGTGCTGGATATGGCGGCTATAGCCTTGAATTCTATTAAGCCCCTGTACCGGGTTTCCCTCCTTGGCGCCCTCTACACAGCCCGCGCTATGGATGAAAAAACCTACGCCTCATGCATCAGGGACGCTGTTTTCAGGGCCATTGAAAAGGTGAGGAAGAACCCGGGCCACGATGTGGTTGAGGAAAAAGGGTAGGGGGGGAGGGACCAATGCTGCCTGCTGTAAAAGAACCGATAATCGACTGCAATCCGCCGCACTATATTTGCCGCCGGACAAAACTGCCTTATCCCGGAGAGCCTGACGGTAAGCTGGACAAGGACTTCTGGCGTCAGACTGAAGTCATTGACGATTTCCACGACATCGAAGGGGACTCCCTGCCGCGTCCGCTGAAACGGACCGAAGTGCGTATGCTCTGGGACGATGAATACCTCTACATCGGCGCCAAACTTACTGATAACGAGATATGGGCTACTGTTGCAGGAAGGGACGAGATCATCTTTGTTGACAATGATTTTGAAGTTTTTCTTGCCCCTGAGCATACGAGCCACAGGTATTACGAACTTGAAATGAACGCCCTCAATTCGGTCTGGGATCTCTTAATGGAAAAACCGGCCAGGGATATGGTGCACCGCATCTGCGGCTGGGACATAAGAGGGCTGAAAAGCGCGGTCCACATAGAAGGCAGGCTGAATGACCCCGGAGCGGACAACAAATTCTGGTCTCTTGAACTCCTCATCCCCTGGTTCCCTTTAAGGGAATGTACGCCTTACGAATGCGTCCCTGCCCATATTGTGCCGGACAACGGCGAATACTGGCGCCTTAACTTTTCCCGTGTTGAATGGAAAGTGGACGTAAAAGACCGGAAGTACGTAAAGCGCCTTGATCCCGCTACAGGCAGGCCCTATCCTGAATACAACTGGGTCTGGGCGCCTACAGGCGTTATCGATATCCACATGCCCGAGATGTGGGGCTATCTTGTTTTTGGCGGCGATGCTACGGTGTTTACGCCGCCGGTTGACGCCGGCCTTGAATGGCAGCTTCGGAAGCTTTATTACCGCCAGCGTCAATACGGCGCGGTACACGGCGTTTATACCACGGATTTTGAAAAACTGCGGGGCGGCGATAACTGGCCTGTTAAGCCGCGCATTGACGTTACGCCCAACTTGTTTGAGATTGTTCTGCCTGCGTCAAAGGGAACCCTGCATATACGCCAGGACGGCTATCTCTGGAGAGAGGCATAGGACCCGTTCGTTTTCAGGCCGGGCCCTGTAGTTTCTGAACTCCCCCTGCGATGGTCCAGACCGCCGCGGGGTGTGTTTCGTCGGCGTACACAAACGTAAAATCCCCATCCTTTAGGTTCGTAGCCCCGCCGAAACTGCCGTCAGCGCCCAGTGCGATAAGGGATACGTCCTTAGGGGTAAACCCCTTGCGGCTCATCCGGGCCAGGTAGGCCGCCAGCGCTTCTTTGCATGCCTCCTGGGCGGGCCTGCCCTGTTCCATCAGGCGTACTACCTCGTACGAAAGGCAGCCGCGGATAATATCCTCGCCTACGCCGGTAGCCGACGCGGCGCCAACGGCGCTGTCCGCATAGAGCCCGGCGCCCACAATGGGGCTGTCCCCGATGCGGCCGGGATCTTTCATAAAGAGCCCCGATGTCGATACCCCTGCGGCGATGTGTTTCTCCCTCGCAGCGATGACGCAGACCGTATCATGGCCCCTGTACGCGCCCGGAAGCTGTTCACGTTCCTTTGCCAGCTCTTCTTCCCAGCGTTTTTTCGATTCCCGGGTAAGCATGTTTTGAAACCTGAAGCCCTGAAGCCTCGCGAAGTGTTCCGCCCCGGTACCGGACAAAAGACAGTTCATGTGGCGTTTGCTCAGCTCTATGGCGGCGTCGATGGGGTTGGCTATGCCTTTGGCTCCCAGTATGCCGCCGTAGTACCCGGTACTGCCGTCCATATACGCCGCGTCAAGCTCCACATCCCCTTCCCTGTTGGGAAGGCCGCCGTAACCTACAGAGCTGAATTCGGGGTTGTCTTCTACGGTATTGATGGCTTTTTTTACCGCCCCGGAAACATCGCCGCTGTTCTTGAGGAGTTCGTATGCTGCCTTTACCCCGTCCAGGGACATTGCCCATGCTGCTAGTATTGCGTTCATAGGCATACCATACCACAGAACAGGCAGGTAATCAAATGGTATGCGGGGAATAATCTCTGAAATTTTACAAAAATTCTTAAAAAAACGTATTTTGTTCTTGACAAACGTCTAGAGTATGGTATTATGGTTATATCCCGCAGGGGAAAAGGAGGATTTAAGCCGTGTACGCTGGTTGCTATTGTTTACAGCATAACCCCGTTCAACGCCCTAACGTTTTCCGTGATCTGTTTTTG
>JAITEW010000133.1 GCA_031281855.1 Treponema sp. | reverse complement strand
CTTGACGGGAGCCTCTTTGCGGAACTCCTTTTGCCCCTGATTGTTAACCCCATTTCCTCAGCCGGGGCATGGACGGCGTTTCTCTGCCCTGCTGTTTTACGGATGAGTTTCTGTGTTTGAGAATGTGCTGGGCCAGCCTGCGGCGGATCAGCTTGCACTGGATATTTCGCGCCGCAGTCTCGCGCCGGCTATGCTTTTTTCAGGCCCCCAGGGGTCAGGAAAAGGAACCGCCGCGCTGGAACTGGGGAGGATCATTTCCTGCGAAAACAACGGCGCGCCCTGGAACTGCGGCTGTCCTGCCTGCGCCAGGCACCGCGTTCTGCTTCATCCCGATCTGCTGTGCCTTGGGCCCAGGCCTTTTTCCGCGGAAATAGCCGCCTCTTCAGCGGCCTTTCTCGGAGACCCTTCAGCCCTGGCGGCGCGCACCCTTTTTATCCGTTCCGTGCGGAAGCTCCTCCTCCGTTTCAACCCTGTGCTCTGGGAGGATGATCCCAAATTATCAAAACTCGGTTCCCTTGTTTCGGCTCTGGAAGAAGGGCTTGACGAGCTTGACGCCGGGATTTCCGGCGATGCCGAGGCGCTTAAAAAAACCGCCGCTTCTATTCTGGGCGACGCCTTTAAGCTCGAATCAGGGGGGATAAGCGAATCCATACCTATAGCCCAGATACGCAGGGCCGCGTGGTGGTGCCGTCTTGCGCCGGCCGGGAAGGGCAAGCTGTTCCTTATCGAAAACGCCGAGTGCATGCAGGAAGGGGCGAGGAATTCCCTCCTTAAGCTTCTGGAAGAGCCCCCTGGGCCTGTATCATTGGTGCTTACAACATCCCGTCCCGGCGCCTTGATGCGGACTATACTCTCCCGCCTCAGACCTTACCGGTTCGCCGCCCGTGGGCCCGCGGCAGAGCGGGAGGTTATCAGGCGTGTTTTCCGTGTGGAACAAAGCGGCGCCGGTTCCCATGACGAAAGGGATATTATAAGCGCCTATCTGGAAAATTTTCTGCCTGTTCCGGGCGAGACCCTTGACGCCTTGGCCGCTTTTTTCGCAGCCTCTGCGGCTTACAAGGCCGCGCTTCTGGCAAGGAAAAAAAGCCCTCACGCCCAAAGCGAAGCCGTGGTGCTTCTGGGGAAGTACGCCGCTCCTTTGGCGGAAAAAGCCGGGCTCGGCCGTCCGGCTGCGACGTGCAAAGAAGCGGCCTCTGTGGTGCTGAAAGGGGCCGCGGATTTTGAAATCCGTTCTATGTTCCCGCGGTTTTTGCGTTTTCTTCTTGCCCATGTTTCCCAGGGAGCCAGGCAGATGGCTTCGCCGGAGCTCATACCCTATAATAATATATGGAAGGAATGCGCCGCCCGCTGCGAGTCGGCGGTGACTGTTTATAACCAGAGTCCCGGTCTGGCTCTGGAGCGGCTTTTTACCGACGCAAGCCGCGGCATGGCGGAACTGTAAAACACTATGCGGCAATTTATAAAACGGACGCTGCAAAAAATAAACAAGCTTAATCCCGGGCAGATGCAGGATCTTTTGTCCCTTGCGGCTGAAGAAATAGACCGCCTTGAAACCGTTTTGGATTCCCTTTCCCAGGGAATCATGGTGCTGGATACGGATCACAGCCTTGTTCTGGCGAATAAATACGCAAGGCGGTTTTTTACAGGGACTTTTCCGGATCAGAGCCGGGAGCCTGTCTGGACAGGGATCAGGGAAGAAAAAATAGCGGAATTTCTTGAGAAAACCCTCAGCGCCAGGGACAAGGCCGAAGGCCGGGAATTCGACGCCGAGATAAACGGGGTCCAGCGGCTTTTCAGCATGAGCGTCTGGCCCCTGGTGCAGGACCGCCGGGTTTCGGGTTCCCTTATCCACGCTGAGGATATTACCGAAAAACGGAGCCGTGAAGCCCGGATGCGGCGCATGGAAAATCTCGCGAGCCTTACCACCCTGGCCGCAGGAGTCGCCCATGAAATCAAGAACCCCCTGGGTTCCCTTTCGATACACGTGCAGCTTATACAGAAAATCATGGACGCCAACAAGAAGCTCTACTTCGACGCCCATCCTGAGGAGGCTCCTGAGAGCGGCGTGGGGCCTTCTGATTATTTCAAGCTTTTTGATAAATACCTGGCAGTGATTAATGAAGAGATTGACCGCCTCAACCGTATTGTCGTGGATTTCCTTTTTGCCGTCAGGCCTATGGATATGCAGCTCAGGAACGGAAATATCAATACCGTCATAACTGCTATGGCGGAATTCGTTTCTTTTGAACTTGAAGAAGCCGGTATAGAATGCGTTCTGGATCTCCAGGAGGATCTTCCGCTGATTGATTTCGATGAACGGTTTATGAAACAAACCTTTCTCAATCTGATAAAGAACGCTATCGCCGCTATGCCTGAAGGCGGGAGGCTGACCATAAAAACCGAAGCCCTGGACACGGAAATCAGAATAACCGTCGCCGATACAGGGATAGGGATACCCGGGGAAAACCTGGAAAAAATATTTGAACCCTACTATACCACCAAGGATACCGGTTCCGGCCTGGGGCTTACTCTGGTCTTTAAGATAATCCGGGAGCACCAGGGGGAAATCTCCGTCAAGTCCAAGCCCGGAGAGGGCAGCGCCTTTATCATCACCCTGCCTGCGCTCCAGAAGGAACAGCGGCTAATCGGGGCGCCTGAATGAAATTCAAACTGCTCGTTGCTGACGATGAAAAGAACATCCGCGAAGGGCTGGCCGCTTCCCTGGAGATGGACGGTTACGAGGTGGTAACCGCCGCTGACGGCAGCGAAGGCTGGAAGCGGTTCCAGAAAGGCGATGTCGATCTGGTTATCACGGACCTGCGTATGCCCGGCCTTTCGGGAGAGGAACTTCTCAAGCGCATCGAAAGCGAAAGCCCCGGGATACCGGTTATTGTGCTTACCGGCCACGGTACCGTGGAGACCGCCGTGGAGGCCATGCGGAACGGCGCCTGGGATTTCCTTACCAAGCCGGTGAACCTGGATCACCTGGGCCAGCTCGTGCGGCGGGCCCTGGCAAACAGGGAACTTGTTTTAAAGCACCGGCGGCTTGAAGAAGAACTGAATCACCAGAAACAGTTCAGGACCATGATAGGCTCCAGCGCCCCTATGCGCCGGGTCTTTGACACCATAAGCCGGGCGGCCCCTTCAAGGGCGTCGATCCTCATTACCGGGGAGTCGGGAGTAGGGAAGGAGCTGGTGGCCGACGCTATCCACGAGCTTTCGCCCAGGAAGGACAAGCCCCTGATCAAGGTCCACTGCGCCGCCCTGGCGGCAAGCCTCCTTGAAAGCGAGCTTTTCGGCCACGAGAAGGGGAGCTTCACCGGAGCGGTCTCCCGTATGCGGGGCCGCTTCGAGCTTGCAAACGAAGGCACCCTTTTCCTGGACGAAATCGGCGAAATCGATCAGAACATACAGATAAAACTCCTCAGGGTCCTCCAGGAACGGAAGTTCCAGCGCGTCGGCGGGGAAGAAACCATCGAGACCGACGTGCGCATCGTAGCGGCTACCAACAAGGACCTCAAAGCCGAAATCGAAAAAGGCAGCTTCAGGGAAGACCTCTACTTCCGCCTCAATGTGGTGAACATCCACGTCCCTCCCCTTAGGGAGCGGAAAGACGATCTCCCTCTGCTCATCACCGCGTTCCTCAAGGACTTCGCCGCTGAAAACCGCAAAACCATCGAAGGCATCGACGACAGGGCCCGGGCAAGCCTTTACGCCTACGACTGGCCCGGCAATATCAGGGAACTCCGGAACTGCATGGAAAGCGCCGTAGTCATGACCCGTGGCCCGCTCATCACCGAGGAAGACCTCCCGCCGACGCTCCGTTCCAAAACCGAGGACGGATGGATACGCATCCCCCTGGGAACCAGCATGGAGGAATCTGAAAAGATCATCATCAGGGACACCCTTTCAGCCAACAAAGGCAACAAAAGCAAAACCGCCGACATCCTGGGCATAGGCCGCAAAACCCTCCACCGCAAACTGGCGGAATGGCTGCCCGATTCTGTACAGGATGATGACGAGGAAGACTAGCGCGGCGCAGGCAGGGAAAACCGCTTACGGTTCTCGCTTACAGTTCCATGGTTAAAAAATCCTTGAGTTTGCGGTGCTCTATGCCCTTGCGGTTAACTGCCGGGTATTCATCGTCCAGAGTTACCACGTATTTAGGGAAATGATCGTCTATAGCCTGAAGGTTTCCGAATTCACGTTCCTCCACGGCGCTGCCGCTTATGCGGTAACAGGCTTGGACGTAGATTCTTCTGCGGTCTTTTTCGGCCACGAAGTCGATTTCCCTTTCCCTGTCCCTGCCGCCGGAAACCGCAAAACCTGACTGGACCAGAAAAAGATAGACTGAGTTTTCCACGAGCTTTTGCATCTCATTTTCCGCGCCTTCCCGGGAAATGACATTACGGAGCCCCAGATCTTCAAAATAATATTTTTCCCCTATTTCGAATATTTTTAGACCCTTCACATTCCGGCATTCCAGCTTCGCTATAAAAAAAGAATTCTCCAGTGCCCTGAGGTAGCTGATCACCGTTTGTACCGGCATGTTGATCCTCTGGCTTTTCAGGTATTTGCTGATGCTGTTAGCCGAAAAGAGGTTTCCCACATTGTCCGCAAGGTAGGAGGTCAGGTTTTCAAGGAAGCGGACATTTCTGACCCTTTCCCGGGTAACCACGTCCCTGAGAAGTATGGATTCATAGACGTTCCTTAAGTATTCCCGGGCAAGGACGGCATTTTCGGTTACCTCCGGCAGGGAAGCGAGGTAAGGCATCCCTCCGATAAGGAGGTACTTTTTCACCTTTTCGGTTGTATTGCGGAACTTGTAAAATTCCAGGAATTCGCTGTAACCCAAAGGGTGGACCTGAAACTGTATGTACCTTCCTGCGAGG
>JAITEW010000288.1 GCA_031281855.1 Treponema sp. | reverse complement strand
TTGCAGACGGAGGATTTTATGAATAAACGGCTTGGCGTTACGGACCATGTTATAGATGAGATTATCGCTTCTGCCGGAGAAGAGGACCTCTCCTTTTCTGCCAAACTGAGGATCGGCATTCACCTTTTCTTCTGTCCCCGCTGCGCCAGGGAAGCAAAGATCCTGGAACGCCTCCACGAAGTAATGGTATCTGATTTTTTCCCTCCTTCTCCTGACTTTGAAAACCCTGTGATGGAAAAACTATCCGCAGAGACCGGGATCGATACTGAATCCGGCGACGCTCCTGCGGGCTTCTCTTTCCGCGGCTGGATAATCGCCGGCTGTTTTGTGTTCCTTTCTTTGCCCACTGTTTTTTTCGGGATGGATTTTATCAAAGCCCCGGACGCCCAGAGTTCTTCGTTTCTCCTGCCCCTGGGGCTTACCATCGGCGGGGTGCTTACCGGGTACGGCGCTTTTTTCATCGGCAGCCATTTGAAAAAACTTTCTTCCCATTTCCGGCTGCATTAATTCGTTTTTTTTCAATGATCGTTGACAATATTTCATTTGGATCATACTCTTAATCTATGAATATTTCGACGTATACCGTAAAACCAAAACTTCCCAATTCCTTAAAGCCTCTTGAGGAGATTGCGCGCAATCTCTGGCTTTCATGGAACTTCGACGCAGTTGAGCTTTTTATCCGCCTGGATTATGAAGTGTGGCTGCAATCCCAGCAGAGTCCGGTAAGGACTTTGGGAATGGTGAGTCAGGAACGGCTTGCTGAAGTGGCGAAAGACGATTCGTATCTTGCGGCGCTGAAGGCAATTTACAGCCACTTTCTCAAGTATAAAAGTGGACAGACCTGGTACCGGGGTTCCCGGAAAGATGTGGTGGCCTACTTCTCTATGGAGTACGGCATGGATGTGTCCCTTCCTATTTATTCGGGCGGTCTTGGGATACTGTCAGGCGATCACATGAAGACTTCTTCCGACATGGGACTCCCGCTGGTGGGGATAGGCCTCCTCTACCGGCAGGGCTACTTCAAGCAGCTCCTCAATGCCGATGGTTTTCAGCAGGAAAGCTATCCTGAAAACGACTGGTACAACATGCCGGTTGAACTCAAACTCGGTAAGAACAACGAAGCCATCAAGATCACTGTGGATCTCGCGGAGCGCCAGGCGGTGGCCCAGATCTGGGAGGTAAAGGTCGGGCGTTCATCGCTCTACCTTCTGGATACCAACATTCCGGAAAACGCCCCGGATATCAGGAACATAACCTCAGCCCTTTACGGCGGCGATAAGGAAACCCGGATCCAGCAGGAAATTCTCCTGGGCATAGGCGGCATCCGGGCCCTCAGGGCTCTGGGGATCAACCCCGCCGCGTGCCACATGAACGAAGGCCATTCCGCCTTCCTCGGTTTGGAGCGCATCAGGGAGCTCATGTCGGAACGGAATTTCAATTTTGACGAAGCCCGTGAGGCGGTATGGCCTACCAATATTTTTACCACCCATACCCCGGTTCCTGCCGGAAACGAGCGTTTCGATATCGGCCTTATGGACAAATACTTCCGTAACTGGCCCCAGATACTGGGCATCTCCTGGAAGGATTTCCTCAGCCTCGGCCGTGAACGGCCCTATGACGACAGCGAGACGTACTGCATGACCGTGCTGGCCCTGAAGCTTGCGGCTTACGCCAACGGCGTGGCTAAACTCCACGGCGCGGTTTCCAGGAAGATGTGGAGGAGCCTGTGGCCCGGACTTTCGTTGAACGAAATACCTATAGACCATGTGACCAACGGCGTTCACCCAAGAACCTGGGTTTCCAGCAACATGGGCGAGCTTTTGGACCGGTATTTCGGCCCCCATTTTGACGATGAGCCGACGGATCTTGCGGTGTGGAGCCGCATGGACCGGATTTCCGACGAGGAACTCTGGCGTACCCATGAACGCCGCCGGGAACGGCTCGTGGCTTTTGCCAGGGAACGGATACGGCAGAACCTCAAGCGGAACGGCGCTGTGGAACGCCGCCTCGCCCAGGCGGAAGACGCCCTTTCTCCCTATACCCTGACCATTGCTTTTGCCCGCCGTTTTGCCACTTATAAACGGGGGAACCTCCTTCTCAGGGACCCGGATCGGCTTCTCAGGCTCTTAAAGGATACGGAACGGCCTATCCAGCTTATATTCGCCGGTAAGGCCCATCCTATGGATATGCCCGGCAAAGAGCTTATCAGAAGTATAGTACACTTTGCGGAACAGCACGATGTGCAGAGCCGGATCGTCTTTCTGGAAAACTACGATATGTCCATGGCCCACTACCTCACAAGCGGCGCCGATCTCTGGCTCAACACCCCCAGGCGGCCTATGGAAGCTTCAGGGACCAGCGGCATGAAAGCCGCCATGAACGGCGTCCTTAACTGCTCTATACTGGACGGCTGGTGGGATGAGGCCTACAACCCCGAACTGGGCTGGGCCATAGGCCGGGGCGAAGAATACGAGGACACCAACCTCCAGGACGAGATAGAAAGCAAAGCCCTGTACGATCTTCTGGAACGGGAGATTATCCCTCTCTTCTACCAGCGGGGCCGCGACGGTCTTCCAAGGGAATGGATCAGGCGGATGAAGATCTGTATGAAGGAAATCGGCCGGTCCATGTCCAGCCACCGTATGCTCATGGATTATTCGAATAAATTCTACTTCCCTGCCCTTAAAAACTACCGCCGTATCGTTAAAGACGACTACGCCGAATCAAAGGCCCTGGCGGCGTATCTTTCCAAGCTTCGCCAGGCTTGGGACAACATCAAAATTCACGCTATAGAATCCAACGCCAAACCGGTGATGCAGCGGGGCGATTCCCTTACCGTAACCGCCAGAATCGAATTGGGCCCTCTTACGCCTGACGAGGTACTGGTGGAACTCTATTACGGTTCGGTGTCAAACCAAAGCAGCGAGATAAAGAATGCCCGGAGGGCTGAAATGCGGTCCGCAGGACAAGAAGAGGGCGTATCTATCTATCAGGTGAGAATCGAATGCGCCGATACAGGGATACAGGGGCATACAGTCAGGATTCTTCCAAAGCACGAGGCTCTGGTTCATCCGTACCGTACCGGATTCATCAAATGGGCGTAACTTTTTGACTCTATCCGGCCTCTTGAGAGGCTGGTAATAATAGGGTGGTGATAAAATAATTTTTTTCTGGGAGGTTACTATGGCGAAGAAGACTGAAGAAGGCGCAGTGAAGAAACCTGCTGCCAAAAAACCGGCTGCGAAAGCTGCCGACAAGGCCCCGGCTAAAAAAACTCCGGGGAGGAAGGCTGCGGAAAAACCTGCTACGGAAAAACCCGCTGCCAAGAAATCCGCTGCCGGCAGGAAACCTGCTGCCAAAAAACCGGCTCCAAAGCCCAAGGCGTAAGGTTTGTAGATTTTTTTGATGCCGCCGCCGGCAGTTCCGGCGGCGGTATTTCGGCTTTACATGCGGCCGGTTTTTAAGCCCTGGCCGCGGCGGTAACCCAGAGAAGGGCCGCAGGTTCCCGGGAGCCTGAAGGTTCTCACCCGCCTCAACAAAACAAGGATGGCAGTTCGTGTCCCAAAAGCCTTCTGATTCTCTTACTTTCCGTTATCTGGATCTGGTAACCGCCGCTTTTGTAGCGGTCCTTATTGTAAGCAATGTCGCGTCTTCCGCAAAAATCGTGGATCTGGGTTTCTCTTTGTTTGGTTTGCCCCTGGCTTTTGACGGCGGTACTCTCCTGTTTCCGGTTTCCTATGTTTTCGGGGATATTCTTACCGAAGTCTACGGTTTCAAGGCTTCCCGCAGGGTGATCTGGACCGGCTTTGCGGCGCTTGCCCTCTCTTCGTTTATCTTTTTCATACTCCGCCGCCTTCCTGCTGAAGCCGCCTGGGAAGGGTACGCCGGCAGCGCCGCTTATGACGCCGTCCTGGGAGGTATGAGCACCGGAGGTATAGCCCTGGCGAGCCTTCTGGGCTACTGGGCCGGGGAATTTTCCAATTCCGCCATACTAGCGCGGATAAAGGTTCTGACAAAAGGACGTTTTCTCTGGGTCAGGACCATAGGCAGTACCCTTGCCGGAGAACTCCTGGACAGCGCGGTTTTTGTTTTCATCGCCAGTCTGGCCGGGGTTTTCGGCTGGGAACTCTTCTTAACCCTCGTATGTACCAATTACCTCTTTAAGTGCCTGGTGGAAGTTGTTATGACCCCTTTTACCTATTTAGCTGCGGCGAAACTTAAAAAAGCCGAGGGGATCGATGTTTACGACACAGGGCTTATCTTTAATCCGTTTAAATTCTAAACTCCCTGTATGACCCGGTTCCTGGGGATCGATCTCGGTTCTTCGTTTATCAAAGCCGCTGTTCTGGATCTTGATGAAGGGCGTATCCTTGCTTCCTCAAGCTGCCCTGCGCCGGATTTCATCAGCACCAGCGGCCCTGAGCGGGAGATCCCTGTAGATGAACTTGCCGGGAAGGCCGGTTCCCTTATCGCCCAGGCCCTGTCCCAATACCGGCTGGAAGGCATAGTCTTTTCCGTCCAGATGCACGGCTTTGAACTCCGGGTCCCCCAGGGCCGCGCGGTTACCGGCTATGTTTCCTGGCAGGACATGCGGGCCTTTGGCTTTGAAGGCGGGCCGGATACCGCTTCCTGTATCAGGGAGATCGCCGGCGACGGGCTTCTGAAGAGGAACGGGGTTCTGCTCAATAACAGCCACAGCCTTTGCCCTCTTTATTATCTGATGAATGAAAAAAAGCCGCCCCTTCCCCTGGGTTTCGCCATGATCGGCGACGCTGTGATACGGCGTCTTACCGGGAAGGTCATCCCTATCCACCCCACAGAAGCGGCTTCCACGGCGCTCTATGATCTCAAGGCCCGGGACTGGAACCGGGAACTTCTTCGCCTTCTTTCCCTGGAGGGCATAGAGTTTCCGCCGGTTTCGGAAACCCGGGAGCCTGCGGCCTTTTACCGGGCCGGGAACCGGGAGATCCCCATCTACCTCCCTGTAGGGGATCAGCAGGCTGCGGTACTGGGCTGCGAGGCCGGAGAGGGAGACGTGGTCCTCAATATCGGGACCGGAGGGCAGATCTGTTACGTGGACAAGGAGCTTTCCCTGGGGGACTACGAAACCAGGCCTTTTTTTTCAGGAAGGACCATCCGTACCCTGACGGATCTCCCGTCAGGCAGGAATCTTGCGGTTCTGATGAACCTCATCCTTGACACAGGGCGGAAGATCTTCGGCCTCGGCATAGAGGATGATTCAAAAATCTGGGAACTGGCCGCCGCCCTGGCCCTGGAAGCTGAGGCCCTGCCGGCACGCCGGCCCCTGGAACTGGATATGTCCTTTTTTGACGCTTCAGGCGGCGCGGTGAAAGGGATCGCCGGGACCAACCTGAACGCCGGGAACCTCTTCGCCGCAGCTTACCGGAACATAGCCGATGCGGCTTACGCGGCCTTTGCGCGGCTGGGCCTGGATGAAAGGAAAACCGTTAAGGACATCATAGGCGCCGGCGGGGCGCTCCGCAGGGCCCCTTTGCTTCAGGAACTCATAGCCCGCCGTTTTAACAGGCCCTTCCGCCTCTCCGGTCATTCCGAAGACGTCATGTCCGGCCTCCTGCATCTGGGCCGCTGGCACGCCGGCCTTATCCCCGGGGTCCTTTGTCAGCCTTCCCGTTAAGCGGGTAAAAACCGATAACCGCCATAGCCGCCAGGAGGACCACAATGGGTATAGGGCCGATGAGTGCCCTAATGGCGGTGAACACCGAGGATGATCCGCGGTTTTGCTCGATAATAGCCGCCGCTGTTTCGCCTACCGGGGACACGTACTTCCCAAGGGTTAGGATCTGCCCTGACACAAAAAGGGCCAAAGCGGTCCCGAGCTTGGAAATGAAGGTCCACATGCCGTAGTAGGCCCCTTCTTTCCGTTCCCCGCTTTTGGCGGCTTCGTACCCGATAACATCAGGAACCATGGCGAAAGGCGCCACATAACTAAAGCCCACCCCTATGCCGGCGTACACCATGAGGCCGAAGAAGAAACCCACAGGCAGCCTGTGGCCTAAAAAATAAATGATCCCGCAGGCGCTGGCAATAACGGCGAAGCAGATCTGGTAAGTCCGTTTTTTCCCGATTTTTTTGGAAACCAGGACCGAGACCGGAATGAACACCATAGCGGTTACCAGGAGGAGGAGCATGGCTATAGTGGTAATGTCCCCCCGGTTCAGTACGTTTTCGGTATAGTATGTCAAAATAGTGGTAAGGAAAGAAATGCCCGTCATGTGGAGGGCGTAGGTTATAAGGAGAATGATATACGGCTTGTTGTGGAATACTGCTTTGTAGGTGGAAAAAAAACCTTCCGTAGGCAGGTCTTCTTTGGTGTATTTTTTTTCCCTTGTGCCAAAGAAGGTGATAAAGGTGACGATCATCATCACAGCCCCGAGAATGAGGCCCATCATGGAGAAGCCCCTGCGGTCAAGGAGGGGGTCCGGCGAAGCGGGGCTGGCGAAAAGCTGAACCAGAGGCTGAACCGCCCCTGCGCCGGCGATAGTGCCGAACACCGCGCAGCCGAAACGGTAGCCGTTCAGGCTGGACTGTTCATGGTAGTCGCTGGTAAGTTCCGGGGTCAGGGAAGAATAGGGGATGTTGATTACCGTCGAGGCTGTGTTGAGGACCATCAGGGCCAGGAGCGCCCATACCAGGTGAAGCGGCTGGGGAAGATAAACCGGGGCGGTGAAAAAAAACACCATAGCCAGACACATAGGGACTGCCCCGTAGAGAAGGTAGACCCGCCGCCTGCCCCAGCGGGAAAGGGTCCTGTCGGAGATATAGCCCATCAGAGGATCGGTCACAGCGTCCCAGGCCTTACCGGCCATCACCGCAGTGCCCGCCCAGGCCGCCGCCAGTCCCACCGTATCGGTCAGGTACTTGAGAGCCCAGAAAGACATAAGGGTGAAGAGCATATTCCCCCCAAGGTCAAAGATGCCGAATCCGAGTTTCTGCCTTACAGTCAAACGGTTTTGCGCCATAATAACCCCCTGGTTGGCATTGTATAGGGGAAAAACCGGTTGCGCAAGTTAACGCAGGCGCCATTCCGGAGCGGACCGGTGTTTCAGGTTTACAGTGTCAGGGCTTACTGCCAGACATAGTCATCCCAGTTCAGGGTCAAAAGCTCATCCCTTATCCATGTTGCGTACATTTCGTGCCCTCCAATGTTCGCATGGAAACCGCCCCCGCCTATCCAGGGGTTGGTCCACCGGTTGGGCTGAACTTGCACCATGTCCTCAATGCTGGCCGACGGCGACCATGCGCCATGGGTTAATACCGGTACCTTCCATTTACCGCAAATGGTCGATATGCATTGGCT
>JAITEW010000276.1 GCA_031281855.1 Treponema sp. | reverse complement strand
ATTTTTGCTTTTTCAACACGCTTTCTTTATCCATATTGTACCAATTTTCCATGATTACTCCTCAATATTCGCTATTCGCTTATTTCGCAGTTTTCATCGTTAATGTTATTTTATTATATTTTGAGATTTATAACAACTGAATATTTTTAGATAATTTATTTAATAATTATGGGCGATAGCCCATATTCCTATTATATTTATATGCCTACCACGCCAAAGGCATATAATAACAACAAAAATAATTAAAATTGGAAATGTTCAAAGACAAATAATAACGATAACCGCTTTGAGCGGTTCACCATTCAAGCCCCCGGCTTTGCCGGGGTACCTGACTGGGACAAAACTGCAAAATCCCGATTTTAAAATACAGCCGGGACCTTACACGCCGTCGAAGGCTTTTTCCAGCAGTTCTTTCGCCGGGGGCTTCGTGAAGGCCGAGACCGCGATGACTACTATGAAAGGCGCGATGATGGAGATGGTAGCGGCCAGAGGGGAGGAGCCGGAGCCCAGGATGAAGAAGAGGGCAATCATTACTGCCATGCCGGTAAAGAGCCCGGCATAGGCTCCGGCTTTGGTGACCCGTTTTGAGTAAAGGCCAAGGACATAAGGGGCGGCGAAGGCCCCTGAAACTACGCCCCAGCTCAGGGACATGAGGTATACGATGATGCCGATCTGGAACCGGGAAATAAAATAGGAAATGACGATAAAGATTGCCGAAAGGAAACGCATCATAGCTACCGAACGGTCTTTGCCGGTTTTGACGTCTACCTTTGAAGGGTAGAGGTCGATGGCTATAGACGACGAAGAGACCAGCACCAGCGACGACAGGGTGGACATAGAGGCCGAAAGCACCAGGAGGAGGATGAGCGCCAGGAGCAGCTCAGGGAGGCGTTCGGTAAGGAGCGTAGGTATGATGAGATCGTAAAGTATAGCGCCGGCCTCGTTCCTGGGCACTGTGGCGAGATCGAAGAAGATATGGGAGAAAGCGCCTGTAGAATACGCGGCGAAGCCTATCATCAGCGCAAAGATCGTAGTAACAATAGCCGCCTTATTGATGACCTTTTCATTCCTGATAGCGTAAAACTTCTGGGTCATCTGGGGCAGCCCCCAGGTGCCGAAGCTGGTCATAAAAACCAAAGAAATTATGGTCAGCGCCGAAGGCCGGTTTTCAGGGGGTATATGAAGGTTGAAGCCTTCAACGGCATTGCGGACCATTTCGAAATAGCCCCCCCGTTGGCCTGAGAGGACGCCTATCATCAGGGCGGCGCCGGCGAACATAATAATCCCCTGGATAAAGTCCGTAATAGCAATGGCGAAGTAGCCCCCAAGGATGAGGTAGACTCCGGTAAAGGCTATCATAACGAGGAGGGCGACATCGTAGGGTATGCCGAAAACTTTTTCAAAAAGGTGCCCAAGGCCCTTGAATACCGAAGCGGAGTAGGGGAGGAGGAAAAAGAAAATAATCGACGCGGCTATGGGCTTGAGGTGCCTGGCGCCGTAACGTTCCTGGAGGAACTCCGGCATGGTCATGGTTTCCAGGTTCTGGGTCATGCGCCGCGTCCTGCGGGCAAGGACGAGCCACGCCGCTCCTGCGCCGATGACGGCGTTGCCGGCGGCAATCCACAGGGCGCTGATGCCGAACTGCCAGCCCTGAGTCCCGGCGAATCCGATGAAGATCACTGCCGAAAAATAGGAAGTACCGTAAGCTACTGCCGAAACCCAGGGCCCCAGGGTCCTGCCGCCCAGGAAAAAGTCCCCGAGGGTCTTGGTTTTTTTCATCCCCCAAATACCGATACCCGTCATGAGGGCTAAAAAAATAATGAGAAAAATAATCCCGATGTTCATGATTCCATCCTTGTTCAGAGGCTTTAGCTAAATTGACAGTACCAGAAATGGTATATTTATGCCAGATGAGCTTGTTCCGCTTCCCTTTTTCCCGCTTGTTGCGTATACTGGTTATAAAGTACAACTTATGAGAATAGTAATGTTTACCGATGCCTACTGGCCCCGGGTTAACGGCGTTACCGTGTCGGTGGATTCCTTTTCCCGGGCTCTCGTAAAAGAAGGCCACGAGGTTTTGATTGTCTGCTCTTATTATCCTGAAACGCTTAACGCCCCGGTATCCCTTATCAATAACGAGGACCAGAACGGGGGTGTCAGGATAGTCCGGGTTCCCTCTATGCCCGCTTTTATCACCAAAGAGGACCGGATTGCCAAATTCAATAAATGGTTCTGGGTCTTCAAGCAGGTGGAACTCTTCAACCCCGGTATTGTCCATATTAACACCGAAATGGTGATCGCGGAGTTCGGTTTTCTCTACGCCAAGGTCCACAACCTTCCGGCTGTTTATACCTTCCATACTATGTGGGAGGATTACGGCCCCAATTATTTCCCTATAATCCCTCCGCCTCTCGTAAAGCTTATAATCCGCGGGATACTCAAAAATATCCTGCGCCGCTCTTACAGCGTTATAGTGCCGACTCCTCAAATTGACGAAGTGGTGCATAAATACATGCCCAAAGCCGGGACTTTTCTCCTCCCGACAGGAATCGATCCCGATCTGTTTGAGCATGACGCGGCCGAAGGCGCCGCTTTCAGGGAAAAACTCGAAAGGGTGTATCCTGAACTGAAAGGGAAGCGTATACTTCTTTTTGCCGGAAGGGTAGCTAAAGAAAAAAACATCGGCTTCCTCCTCAGGCTGGTTCCGGTGATTCTGAAAAAGCATCCTGACGTGATCCTCCTTATCGCGGGGAACGGCCCGGACTTTGAATACTTCCAGGATGAGGCGCAGGCCCTGGGAGCAGCCGGCGCCTGCGTTTTTACCGGGTACCTTGAACGGAAGGATCTGGCACTGACCTACGCCATTTCCGAGGTCTTTGTGTTCCCGTCCCTCACCGATACCCAGGGACTGGTAACTCTGGAAGCCATGCTGTCAGGGACCCCTGTGGTGGCTATCGGCGCCTTAGGGACCCTTATGGTAATGGGCGGCGACAACGGCGGTTTTATGGTCAAAAACGACGAAAAGGAATTCGCCGCCAGGGTTCTGGACCTCCTGGAGGACCCTGAACTCTACCGGAAGAAACAGGACGAAGCCAGGGCCCACGCCCGCTCATGGTCTATCGGGGAGGTTACGAAAAAACTCGTAGAGATCTACCAGACGGCTATCGAAACCTATTGTAATGAATACGGCGAACCCAGAACCCCGGTTTGGGAACTCCTGATGGACAAACGGTGGTGGAAAATCAATAATAAAATCTTCAGAAAAAAAACCAACAAAAAATGGCGTGAGATGCTGGTCAAACTGGGCAAATAGTGTCTGTCCACAAGGAAGTTTGTCTATTAATGTAGATACATTAAAGACAAACACTAAATAAACGCCGACGAATAAGGATAAGGGGAATTTTTTGCAGAACTACGACTTCAGCCATTTGGGCGTTCCGCGGATTTTCATTGAACGCCTGGAAACACGGGGCATTAAGAGCCCTACGGAAATTCAAAACCGGGTTATTCCCAGGGTATTCAGAGGGGAAAACTTCCTTTTCCGCTCAGCTACAGGAACGGGAAAAACCTTCGCCTACCTTCTCCCTATTCTGGGGCGGCTGCTGGAACCGGAACCGCCCGGCAACGGCGGCCCTTCAGGCGGGGTTTCCCAAAAAGGCCCTGTCTGCCTTGTCTGCGCCCCTACGTACGAACTCTGTTCCCAGATTAAGGGCGAAGCTGATTTCCTCCTTGAGGATACTAAACTGAAAACAGCCCTTCTCATCGGCTCGGCCAGGATGGAACGGCAGATCGAAGGTCTCAAAAAGGACAGGCCCGCTTTGATCGTTGGGAACCCGGGCCGGCTTCTGGTTCTGGCGCGGATGGGAAAACTCAAATTCAGGAACCTTAAATTCCTGGTCTTTGACGAAGGGGACCGCCTGGTGTCTGATGAACTCTTTGATGAAACCAGGGAGCTGGCCGAACTGGTTCGCAAAGCTCTTTCCCCTGAAGGCCGCCTTACGGCCCTTGCGTGTTCCGCCACTTTTCCAGCCAAAAGCCGGGAGCGGCTTTTACCCCTTTTAGGGGACAGATCTGAAAGCGAGGAATCAGGCGGCGCCGAGGTGCTTAAGGACCAGATAGAACACTGGGCGTTCTTCAGCGAAAGCCGCCGTAAAATCAGCGCCCTCAGGTCCTTTATAGCCGCTGTATGCCCCGGGGGCAGGAAGGCTTCTTTTAAGGCCCTGGTATTTACCTCCCAGGGAAACCAGGTCGAGAATACCGTCTCCCAGCTCAGGCATCATAAACTGGACGCCGCCGGGCTCTGGGGGGGGATGGACAAACAACTGAGGAAAAAGGTACTGGACGGTTTCCGTTCCGGCAGCGTCCGCATCGTGGTGACCACCGACCTTGCGGCCAGGGGCCTGGACATAGACGGCATAAGCCATGTGATCGCCCTTGACTCAGGGAGCGGCAGCGACGCCTACCTCCACAGGGCGGGCCGTACCGCCAGGGCCGGGAAAAAAGGCGTCATGGTCACTATCGGCGACGAAGAGGATCTGCGCCGCCTCGCTGTTATGGAAAAAAAGCTGGGCATCATCGTGTATCCCAAAGAACTGTACGGCGGCAGGATCGTAACGCCCGAGGTTCCCTCTCAGGATTAATAGAACTGGGCCTGCATGGTAAAGAGTTCGTTGTAGAGGCCCTGTTTCTTCATCAGTTCGTCATGGGTCCCGTATTCCGCTATCTCCCCGTTTTTGAATACCGCCACGGCGTCGCAGAACTTCACGCTCGCCAGCCTGTGGGAGATGAATATCGCCGTCTTCTTGCGGACCATTTCGTTGAACCGCATGTACATCTCGTACTCAGCCCTGGGGTCCAGCGCCGCGGTCGGCTCGTCAAGGACCACCACCGGCGCGCCTTTGAGCAGCGCCCGGGCCATTGCTATCTTCTGGCCTTCGCCTCCTGAAGGCTCAAACCCGGTCTCGTCAAAGGTCTTGTACACCGCCGTGTCCAGGCCCTTTTCGAGCTTGTCAAACTTGTCCCTGAACCCGCTCTGCTCCAAAGCGGTAACAATGTCTTTGTCCTCTATGGGCCTCCCAAGGGTTATGTTGTCCCTGAGGGGCATGACAAAGAGGGCGAAATCCTGGAACAGCACGGAAAACATATCCGCGTAGTTGTCGTAATCGTAATCCTGAATATCCACGCCGTTGAGATAGATAGCCCCTTCTGTGGGGCGGTAAAAGCGGGTCAGCAGTTTGATAAACGTGGTTTTGCCGGCCCCGTTTTCCCCTACGATTGAAAGTTTCTCTCCTCCCTTGATCGTGATGTTGACGTTTTTCAGGGTATATTGCTCCTGATTGGGATAGCGGAACGAGACGTTCCTGAACTCAATCACAGGATCCGCAGACCTGCCGAGGGGTAGCCGTTTGCCCTCGCGCTGGCGTTTTTCCATGTTCAAATACTTGTCCACCGCGCCGTAAAAGTCGCTGAAACGCCGCAGGTCCACCACGCTGTCCATAAGGCTGAACATAGCGCCTGAGAACGAGTTGATAGCAGCCAGGTACATGGTAAAGCTGCCGATGCCGAAATGCTTGTTGATGACCGAATACACGAGGTACCCGTAGGCCACGCCCTGCTGGATAAAGCTGGACACG
>JAITEW010000117.1 GCA_031281855.1 Treponema sp. | reverse complement strand
TCCCTTCAACGAAACCCACAAGAGCCAGAACGACCTGCTGCTCCGCGCCGTGTATGACATGACCAAAGCGGTAGATCCTTCCAGGCCGGTGATAGATACGTCGGGCTATGTCCATGTGATAACCGACATATTCGACATTCACGATTACGAACAGGACCCGGCAGTTTTCGCCAGACATTATGAGGCCATGAAGGGGGAGGCCATTTATAATCCCTACGATATTAACGGCAGCTTTGATAAACATATCCCCTACTTTATCAGCGAATACGGCGGGACCTGGTGGAACGCCGAAGAAGCGGCCGGAGCCGCCGCCGCAGGCTGGGGTTACGGTAACCGCTGTAAAACGGTGGAAGAGGTTTACGCCAGGCTTGAGGGGCTAACCAAAGCGCTGCTGCAAAACAAGCGGATCTCCGCGTTCTGCTATACCCAGCTTACCGACGTGGAACAGGAACAGAACGGCATCTACAAGTACGACAGAACCCCCAAATTTGACGCCGCCAAACTCAAAGCCATATTCGGGGGCAAAGCGGCCGTTGAAGAATAAAATTCGCATTTTCGTAGCCTTTAGGCGAGAAAATGCAATGTTTCTGTCCACAAAGTAACCGACTTTGTGGACAGAAACTATTTACAAACCATGTCTTGACATTTTCCCTGGACTTTAAGTATACTTAATCTACTTTAATATTATTAAAGAGCAGAACATGAAGTACCAATTCGGCGAAAAAATACGGGCAGTTCGGGAACGGCGGTCCCTGACGCTCAGGGAAGTTGCGGAAAAGGCCGGGGTAAGCGAAAGCCTGGTATCCCAAATCGAGCGCAACCGGATTTCCCCGGCTATTGATACCCTTCTGGCCCTTGCAGGGGCTCTGGAAATTGATCTTGAGTACCTTTTCGCCGATTTCAGGCGGGACCGGGCGGTTAAGATAGTACGGAAAAAGGACCGCAGTTCTTTTACCAGACCCGGGGTGCTTTACGAGCGGCTGGCCCAGTTGGAAGGAGCCGGGCAGGACGGCATCGAAGCCTATATCATCACCGTTGAACCTGGGGCAACAACAGGCAGCAGGGAGTACGGCCACCAGGGCTGGGAACTTGGGATCGTGGAAGCCGGAAAAGCGGATCTGACTATCGGGAACAATACCCACAGCCTTAAAGCCGGGGACTCGGTAAGCTTCCGGTCCGATTCGCCCCATGTGCTGGCCAACGCCGGGAAGGATACCCTGAAGGTCTTCTGGGTTGTGACGCCGCCAAAGGGAATAGATGCAAAGTGAAAAAGTGAGGGATTTATGGGAAAAACGTTAACTGAAAAAATTTTTGAGGCCCATGTGGCGGACCGGCCCTTTGGGGATACTTGGGTGCTCAGGCTGGACCGGGTTTTTTGCCACGAGATCACCACCCCTATTGCTATCAACGATCTTGTTTCTAAAAACATGGACCGGGTTTTCGATCCTTCGAAGATCAAGGCGGTGATAGACCACGTAAGCCCGGCCAAGGATTCCAAGACCGCCGGGCAGGGCAAGGTCCTGCGGGACTGGGCCAGGCGGCAGGGCATAAAGGACTTTTTCGACATAGGCCGCAACGGGGTCTGCCACGCCATCTTCCCGGAGAAAGGCTATGTGCGGCCGGGCTTTACGGTGATCATGGGGGACAGCCACACATGCACCCATGGGGCTTTCGGGGCTTTTGCAGCCGGAGTGGGAACCACGGACCTTGAGGTGGGCATCCTTAAAGGGGTCTGCGCGTTCCGCAAAGGCGAAACCCTCAGGGTGAACCTTAACGGCGCGCCTAAGAACGGGGTCTCCGCGAAAGACATTATCCTGGCGGTGATCGCCAAAACCGGCGTAGCCGGAGCCACAGGCAAGGTGATGGAATTCCGGGGCTCAGCCGCTGAAGGCTTGAGCATGGAAGGCAGGCTCACTATCTGCAACATGGCGGTAGAAGCCGGGGCCACCAGCGGGATCTGCATGCCTGACATGACCACTGTGGAGTACCTCTGGCCCTTCATCGGCCCTGAAGGGGACAGATCCTATACCGCAAAGGAAGAAGCCCTGGCGGACTTTTCCCGGTGGAAGAGCGACGCCGACGCGGTTTACGCCGGGGTCCTGGACATCGACTGTTCAAGCCTGGAACCTCTGGCCACGATCAACTACAAGCCCGACGAGGTAAGGCCCATACGGGAACTCAGGGGAACCAAAGTGGATCAGGTCTATATCGGTTCGTGCACCAACGGCCGTATCGAAGATCTCAGGGAAGCCGCGGCGGTGCTCAAAGGCCGTACACTCGCCGCCGGAGTAAGGGGCATCGTTTCTCCGGCTACTACGGCGGTGTATTCCCGGGCCCTGGAAGAAGGGCTTATCCGGGTTTTTCTGGACGCAGGTTTCTGTGTGACTAACGCTACCTGCGGCGCCTGTCTGGGCATGTCCAACGGCGTCCTTGCAGAAGGTGAGGTCTGCGCCTCTACCACTAACCGCAACTTCTACGGCCGCATGGGCAAAGGCGGCATGGTCCACCTTATGAGCCCCGCTTCAGCCGCGGCTACAGCGGTAGCGGGAACCATTTCAAATCCGGAGGATCTCTAAATGAAGACATTCGGCGGACAGGTCCTGTTTCTGGACCGGAACGACATCAATACCGATGAAATTATCCCTGCGAAGTACCTGAACGAAAGCTCCAAAGAAGCCTTAAAGCCCAACCTTCTGGAGGACTTAAAGCTCCCGGGTTTTGATCCCCAAAAGGATATTCCGGGCAAAGGGGCGGTAGTCTCAAGGGCCAACTTCGGCTGCGGGAGTTCCCGGGAGCATGCCCCCTGGGCCTTTGAAGTAAACGGCATCAACATCGTCATAGCCGAAAGTTTCGCCAGGATCTTCAGGCAGAACATGTACAATTGCGGCATGATAGCCGCTGAACTCCCTGCCGAAACCCTGGATGAACTATTCAGGGAATTCAGCAAGACCGGCGCTTCCCTCTCGGTAGATACTGAAAAAGGGCTTCTCAGGTTTACAAACAGGGGAAAAGAAAAAACTGTCCCCTTTGTTTTGAAGGATTTTGAGAAGGCTTTAGTGGAAGCAGGCGGCTGGGTTGAATACGCCGCAAGGCATTATTAGTTTGTTTCGGAACCGCGCTCCCGTCCGATAACCGGAACGCAGCTAAAGCCTTCGTCAGGGGCGTCCCAGTAGGGGACAAAGGCGTTTTTCGTACCCGGTACGGGATACCGGAGCGGGTTGTCCGGGTCCGCCTTGAGGCCCGCCAGCAGCTCGTCGCCTTCCATGTCGATATGGGGGATGTAGCGCTTGAGTTCTTCTTCCGGGTTTTTCGGGAAAAAAGCGGGGCCTTCGGTGCAGCGGGGGTCCGTGTACGCCATGAGGACAGGGCCGCA
>JAITEW010000211.1 GCA_031281855.1 Treponema sp. | reverse complement strand
ACAAAGCTGCCTGCCGAACCGGGAGGCGCGTTTATTTGCAAGCTCCGTTCCCGGTATAGTTGAAGCAACAGGAAGTCATCGGCGCCCATGGCGATAAAATACGCAATGTAGTTAAGCAGACAACTTAAGACGCCTAATAATCCGTTCGTTTTCAGACTGGAGGATCACGATGAATTCCCCTTCAGCAAAAGGCAGGGAAAGGGAGTACGCTTCTTGCCTGGTATAGGTAAAGAAAATCCGGCCTGTCGTGATGTCCGGCTGGGGGTTCTCCTCACCTCGAGGGGGCTTACGCTGGGCCGGGGAAACAGCGATGTCCACAAGCCCGGTATAAACTTCCCCGTTTTCGGGCGCTTCCTTTTGGAGAGAAAGTTCAAGGGTACTGCCGCTTTTTTTTATCGAAAGGATCACGTCGTTTCCGCCTAGTTTGAAACTGTCATTATTCCTGCCTCCCAGGCGGGAGCCCAGCACGAACATGGCGCAGATCACCAAAATCGAAACGAGGACAAAAATATTGGCCTTAGACCCCGCCAGGGCTCTGACAAAGCCCCGGCGCGCCGGGGCGTTTTCGTTGAGCTCCCTTACCGCCAGGGAGGCCCTTGCCAGCCGGTGTTCCCGGGAATAATGAAAAACCAGATCCTGGTTATCTTCTACCCTGTTTTCCCGGGGCTTGCTTTCCCGGGGCTCCGGGGGCTTTCCGGTTCCGCCTGCTTTATCCTTTTCAGAAACAGCCATTACCGCCTTCCTTTGGGCACAGCCAGGCGCGGCCTGCCAAATCCGCCGCTGCGCCGGCTATCTCAAGGGGGTCCGTAAACCGCAGCGCAAGATCCGGGGATTTCCCTGCGGCGATAAGGAGGGCCGCGGCGGCGCAGGCGCAGGAGTAGCAGTCCCCTCCCCCCCCTCCCCTTCCGGCTGTACGGGCAGCGATGGCGGCGCAAAAACCGGCCAGCAAATCCCCGCTGCCCCCTGAGGCGAGCACCGGGGCTATGCCGTCTATCACAGCCAGCCGCCCATCAAAACCTGCGACAAAGATAACATGGCCTTTCAGGATGATCACGGCTTTCTTTTTTTCCGCAGTTTCAAGAAGGAGCGGCGCCGGGCGGCTGAGGATTTCTTCGACAGAAATTCCTGTGTACTCTGAAAATTCCCCGGCATGAGGGGTGAGTATCGCGTTGCCGTGGAATTGTTTGTCCTTAGCCAGGGCGATGGCGTCCGCGTCCAGCACCAGGGGGACGCCGTTTTTTTCCAGTTCCAGGGATTTTTCAAGCCTCGCAGCGCGGCCCCCGGTTCTCCCCCAGCCGGGGCCCAGCAGCAGCGCGCCGGGCTTGAACCTGCCCGGGGTGTTTTCAAGGCTCTCCGGCGCCACCATAACGCCTCCTGCGCCGGAAGCGAGTATGGGATAGATCTCGTCATCCACTACAAGCCTGACAAGCCCCGCGCCTGCGGCCTGGGCGCCCCGGGCCGCGATAAGGGCGGCCCCGGAGGCCCCCGGGGCCCCTGCCCTGATTTCCACCGCTCCCCGCAGGTGCTTGTACGCGTCGGCCCTTACCGGAGGGATAAGCGTCCGGGCGCTTTCCCAGTCCAGGAGTTCCGGGCCCTTGTGCTTTTCAATCAAAGCGGCAGGGAATACGTTCCTTACCGGCAGGATAGTACCGCAAAAAAGCCGGGCTTTGGGATGGTAAAGGCATAGTTTCAGGGGTTCTATGGCCGTTGTAACAGCGGCCCTGACAATGGGCATGCCAGGCTCCCATTCATCCGAACTGCCTGAAGGCATGTCTACGGAAATAACAAAAGGCGTCTCAAGGGCGTTTACCGCCTCTGCCATCTCTTTAAGGCTCCCCCTAAGGGGGCCGGAGACGCCTGAACCCGCAATGCCGTCAATGATAATATCAGCTTTGGAAAAAGCGCCGATAGAAGGGCTTCCTGTTTTTTCCCCTCCGCCGCTGTCCCATACCGTAACGGGCACGTTCATTTTTTCAAGGGATTTAAGGGTTTCAGAGAGAGGGCTGCAATCGCCGGAGTCCGGAAGCCGGCTTACTACCACTGCGGACAAAGCGGGTTCCGCAAGGCCCGAAAGTATCCAATACCGCAGCATCACCAGGGCGTCGGCGCCGTTGTTCCCCGGACCCGCCGCCGCTGTAATCCGCATGGCGCCGCCGCTGAAGAGCCGAGGGAAAGCGGCGGTTACCGCACCGGCGCAGCCCCGTCCTGCGGCTTCTACCAGGGCGAAGGTATTGAAGCCCCATTTTTCGCGCGCTTCGGTGTCAATTGCCTGGGATACTTCCGTATATACAAGGGCCTTGCCGGTCATGGCGATGGTTCTCCTCCACCTATAAATTTATCGGTCCGCCACCAGACCAATTTGACCTGCCAGTCGTCCACAAGGAGCCCTGAAAGTATCCCGGCTTCAGAAAGATCAAAGGCGTTGAACTGGAGCTCGCCGGCGCCGACCTGAATAAAGCCCTGCTGCTGATCGTTTCCGCTCCCTTCTGAGGACAGGAACAGCAGGGAATACCCGCCTTCAACAGGGAAGGACAGGAGTATCTTCCCGCCCTGTACAACTCCCAGCATGGAATACAGCACACGGGCGGTGTAGCTGCGGTTGTTTTCGGTATAAGCGTATTCAAAAAAAGGAACCTCTACGGTCTTAATCCAGGAACCGTTTTCAACGTTCATGATCCACACCACCGAGGAATCAGGCTCGTTTCCCGTCCGGGTGTTGGTGGATTCATCGTAGGTATCCCGGTAGTAATCGACTTTGATGTAAAGCCTCCGGCTGTCCGGCGCTACCGCAATGGAATCCAGAGAAGGGATAACCATGTCCCTGTCCTGGGGAACCGGGACCGACTCGTTTTTCAACTGTACCATGAAAAGGAAGCTGCCGTCGGATTCGAACCAGTAGACATTCCAGCCTGTAGGCAGCCTGCAAACAACCGCCAGCTCGTCATGCGCCGATGTATATATGCCTTCGATGCGCGGAAAGGGGCTGCCCCCGATTCCGTCCCTGCCCAGATATTCCACAAAGCGGCCGTCGGCGTCGAAGTGGAGTATAATGCTGTCCAGGAGCGCCTTGCTTTCGGGATCAAAACTGTGTTTCTCGTAAGGGAGCCGGTCCCGGACGTAAATATGCTTCCGTGAATCAACAGTGATTTCCCCCGGTTCCTGAAGGGGGTAGGATATGGCCCAGCGGGTTACCACGCTGCCCGGCTGAAGGGGTTTCAGGGTCAGAGGAGGGGGATTGGTTTCTTCGTTATAGATCATAAAGAGAAGATCGCCGTAAGAATTGTATCGGAGGATTTTCCCCCCGTTCCCGTCGGAAATATAAAAAAGCCCGTCCCGCATGGTCATGCCGATGCGCTTGACGCCCCTGTCGCCTTCGAGATTATAGATACCTATCTGGTCCTCCAGCCTGCCTATATCCAGGGTAAAAAGATCCTCCCGTGTCACGGAAGGTATCTGCACGTTCCCTTCACAGGCTGCGAAAAGCGCAATACTGAAGCATGCAAGTAACAAAGATCCGGGCTTTCTCATGGCTTTATACTATCACAGAGACGCTATACCAACCATACCCGCGACAGGCTGCCGACTGCTACTCCCTCAAACTTTATACGTATCATCCAGCTTCTTCAGCTCGTTGAACGTGTCAATTTCGGTAATATCATCAAACGAGCACTCCCGCACTTCGATATCATAGTCTTTAATAAAATATTCCAGAGCGACAGTATCCCAGTAGCGCTCCCTGCCACCGGGCATTTCGTAAACCTGCTTGATATGCTCCGCCATCTTGGCGCCGTCCCTGGCGTTCCAGTAAGAGATGCCGAACATGTGGTGGCAGTTTTTTCCGCCTACCTTGATCTTGGTGATCACCCCGTTTTTGGTTTCAAAACACCAGTCGTCGGTGCGTTCCACAGGGACCCCGAGGTAGTTGGAAGCGTACTGGTATTTGGTAATGAGCTTAGGGTTTTTCAGGAGCAGGTCGGATTCCAGAAGATAGGCGTTCTGCATCTGATACCGCACGCACATTACCGAAGAGATATTGTTGGATTCATTGTAAATAGGATTCTCAAGGAACTTTAAGCCCGGGTATTTGTATAAGAGCTGATCAAACTGCTCCCCAAGGTAGCCGCGGACAATGATGATGTCCCTGATCCCCACGGCGGTAACAGCGTCCAAAAGGGTGTCAATAATCCGCACGCCCTTGACCCGTACCAGGGGCTTAGGTGTGTTCAGGGTGATAGGCACCAGCCGGGAGCCAAAGCCTGCGGCGATAAAGAGGGCCCGTTTTACCCTGTAGGGTTCAAGGGCTTCCAGGCCCTTGGAGGTAATAGCCCGCCCGTCCCAGCAGCCCATGTCCCCAAGCTGGGAAAGCACCTTGTTCACGGTTCCCACAGAAAGGCCCACCTGTTTGGTGATACCCCGCTGGGTTACGGGATTGGGATTCTGTTTTTCAAGAAAAACGAGTACGTCGAATTGATGCCTTGAGAGTTCCATTATCCTCTATCCTTCTCCGGTCCTTATAATACTGCGGCGGCTGAAATAAATAAAACCTTTCATAATGAAATTACAGAACAGTATAAGGAGCGAAACAAACGCCGCGCTTTCGAGCTGCATAGTAGCTTCAAACTGGGTGATCATCAGGGAAACCGGCTTGTTCCGCACAGTGCTTAAAAAGGAAACAGCGGAAATAGTCATCATGGAATTCACGAAAAAATAGGAGAACATTTCCAGAATAGTCATCCTGGTCTGGGGAATAAGCACGTCCTTTATAATATAAATGCGCTGGATCCCAAGAGTAAGGCCCACGTCCTCAAGGTTGGCGTTGAGTTTTCCAAGGGAATTATAGGCCATGAGGTAAGGGGAAGCCAGGAAGTGGACCATGTTCACCAGGAGCAGTATGGCCAGGGTTCCGTACAAAAAAGAACCCCTGAAAAAGAGCACATACGAAAGCCCCAGAACCAGGCCGGGTATGGCCAGGGAAGTAATCGAAACAAGGTGGAGGAATTTGGAAGTTTTTCCGGGCGTCCGGGCGGTAAAATAGGCAAGCGTATAGGACATGACGGTGCCTAAAGCCGCAACCCCAAAGGCGATAACCAGCGAATTAAGGAGGAACCTCCCTGCCCCCATGCCGATGGTGTTCGTAATATTGTAGAAAGAAAACCTCATGTCTATGGGGTATTTCCGCACAAACGTGAGGACCCCGAAGATAACGACAGGCAGGGCGATAAAAAAACAGACCGCGGTGCAATAGACCGCAGCAGCAGCGTCGCGGAGGCTTTTTTTCGGACTTGAGATCTTCTGGATCACAAAGCTCTGGTTGCCCTTGTCCTTGTTGAGCAGGTCGAAAATAAAAGCCGCCATTGCCGGGGTAAGGAGGAGTATCCCGATAACGCTTCCTTTGCTGAAATTGAGGAGCCCTATTACCTCCTGGTACATCAGCACCGGCAGGGTGGTACACCGGCCTCCGATCATAAGAGGTACGCCGTAGTCCGTAAAGATGAGGGTAAACACCGCGAAAACCACGGAGATCATGGGCTTGCGCAGGTAGGGAAAGGTAATGGCGAAAAAGCGGTTCTTCCTGGGGATGCCCAGGACCTCGGCAGCCTCGTAAGGCGAGCCGTCTTCGTACTTCAGAATATCCGCTATCATAAGAAACGCTACCGGGAACGCGTAAAGCACGCCTCCCAGGACTATGCCCCAGAATCCGTAAATGGAATGTTGGAGATGAAAAAGCCGGGTTATAAAACCGTTGGCGCCCAGGAGTATGATAAGCCCCATGCCGTGGGAAATCGAAGGGATGAGCATAGGCGCGGCGGCTAACACCGAAAAAACCTCGGTAAAGCGCATGCCGGTACGGGCTACGCAGTAGGCGAACACATAGGCGAGAAGGATCGATATAAGCGCCCCGGTTCCGGCGGTCATTGCGGAATTAGCCAGCGCCTGCCTGAACTGGGGATTTGAGACAATACGGGAAATATCGGCCTCAGGTATACGGGTCAGCATGGCCAGAAGGGGCAGGATTACCGTCACTATGAGAAAGACCGTAACAAGCAGCTTTATCCCTGTAAGGCGCCTGAAATTCACCCCTGAACCTCCATGTACCTGGCCAGGGAGTCTATCTTGGCTTTGAGGTTCCTGATCACGAAATCCCGTACATAATCGTTAGCAGGGCTGCGCACGATGTTTTCCGGCGTATCGAGCTGTTCGATAACCCCCTGGTTCATCACCATAATGCGGTCCGAAAGGGCGAATGCCTCTTCCTGATCATGGGTGATGTAAACTATGGTGGATTTGAACCTGTACTGTATTTTTTTGATCTCCTCTCTAAGGAGGAGCCTGGTGGCGGCGTCCAGCGCCGACATAGGTTCGTCAAAAAGGATAATCTCCGGGTTGAGCGCCAGGGTCCGGGCTATGGCCACCCGCTGCTGCTGGCCTCCTGAAAGCTTCCAGGGTTTTTTATTGATATGCTCCCTAAGGCCCACCTGATCTATCACATTTTCCGCAATTTCCCGGGAACGGCTTTTTAACTCCCTGTTGAATTTGAGGGCGTATTCCACGTTTCCCAGTACAGTCATGTTTTGAAAAAGCGCGTAATTCTGGAATACGATGCCCATAGTACGTTCCGAAGGCTTCCAGGCGGTTATATCAATCCCGTCTTTGAGGATCTTCCCTGAGCGCGGCTCCAGGAGGCCCATGAGTATCCTTACTATAGTCGTCTTCCCGCAGCCCGAGGGCCCAAGGATGGAAAGGAATTCCCCGTCACGGACCGTAAAACTGATACCGTGAAGCACTTCCTGCTGATTGAAACAATGGGTTAAGGCGATTACTTCGAGCTTATCCTTTTTCAATACTTCCATTTCTCCAATAATCGCTCTTTTTCAGCCAGGTTTTCAATACCCCGCATGTCGGCCACTTTTACGTTAACAGGATAATTGGGCACCGTGTTAACCTGGTTCTTGAATACCGGTTCAGGGGCGAAGAGTTCCTTGTCCTCCCTGTTGAGGACTGTAAGGTAAAATTCAAACACGTCCCTGACAGCCTTCCTGGTTTCCCGGCCCTTGATGATCCCCATGGCGTAAACTGAATAAGGGGAGCCTTCGGCAAAATACGTGATAGTCAGAGGGACCCCGTTGTTGATAGTGGTCACAGCCTGGAAGGTCATTCCCAGGGCGATTCCCGCCTCTCCCTGCACCAGGGCGTTGACGGGCCCTGATCCGGAAGAAGTGAACTGAAGCACGTTCCGGGCAAAACCGTCAAAGTAGGCAAAAGCCGCGTCCTCTCCCAGAGCGTTCACCAGGCTTTTAAGGAAAAAATAGCCTGTACTTGAGGACTTGGGGTTCGGCATAGAAAGGGCCCCACGGTAAACCGGATCGAGGAGGTCCTGGTAAGAAGAGGGAACGGGCATGTCCCGGGTCCTGAGGAATTCCTCGTTCAGCAATATGCACCCCGACCCCCGGTAAAGGGGCAGGTACTTGCGGTGCCCGGGCACCAGCTCGTCCAGGAACACGGAACTGTCGTAAGAAGAAAGATCCGCCAGATTATCCAGTATGCCTTCCATGTAGCCCGCTTCCAGCTCCCCGATGATGTCGCATTCTGTGGACGCCCCTTCGGCTTTAAGCTTTGCCGCAAGGTTCCCTGTAGGGTAATAGTTGATAACAATGTCGTAATCCGGGAATTGTTCGTTAAACCGCTTCTGGAAATGCTCTATCCGGTAGTCCTCCGAAGTGGAGTATATGACTACCTTGTTAGATTCCTTTTTGCATGAAACAAAAACCCCCGCTGCAGCCAGAACGCAGCACAAAAACACGATAGAATTTTTCATAATCCAATAGCCTCCTATTGTTCACTTTATTAAAATATAGGATAAAAAATGAACATAGTCAAGCAGGCTATTATATTATATTGTAAATTCAATTTTATTTATTATAATACACTACTAGGGGGACAAAATGAGTGATTCAGTTTTAAAAGAGAGCGAATCGGCATATACCAGGAGCGGGGGTATCAACCCCATATGCGTTTACTTAGGGACGAGTAACCGGTAAAGCGCCGGGAGCCGTTTCCGTCCGGATATCCCTTTGCCGGGCACGATCTATAAACGGTGGCGGGAGATCATTACGTATGATAAGATAAGCCGGATCAGTATTTTATCATACGGGGATATAAAGGGGGTA
>JAITEW010000206.1 GCA_031281855.1 Treponema sp. | reverse complement strand
ACAAAGCTGCCTGCCGAACCGGGAGGCGCGTTTATTTGCAAGCTCCGTTCCCGGTATAGTTGAAGCAACAGGAAGTCATCGGCGCCCATGGCGATAAAATACGCAATGTAGTTAAGCAGGCGGCCCGGTAAAAGGCTGGAAAGAGAGTACGCTTCTTTCCTTTCCTGGTACCTGGGGGCTTAACCAGACCTGCAAAAAACGCCTCCCAGGCCGGGAGGAGGCCCCCCGGGGAGGCTTACGGCGTCATACCAATAAAGGCGACGCCGGGGCGTCCGTAAAAAAAGGCGACGACCGTCTGGCCGGACCGGGGGGATCTCTCCGGCCAGGCCCGGCGGATTTTGTCGGAAAGTTAGCAGTTAGCCCCTGCTTATACATCACATTCAACGCCGCATTTCTTTTCATCAGAAAGAAACACGAGGTCGATGAGCTTCATCACCCTTAAGGCTTCAGCGGTTTTGACAATAGGCTGGGCCTTGCCTTCAAGGGCGTCAATGATATTGCGGTAGTAATCCTGCCAGGACCCGGTAACCTCAGGGAGCTTGAGTTCCAGAGTTGTCTCCTTGGGCCTCGGGGCCATGGAACGTGTGGGGCCTGCGGCGGTGTAGACAATGTCTTCAGCCCATTCGAGGGTTTTGTCATCCGCGAGCTTCACGATCCTGCCTTCGCACTCGAAGTTTTGAATCAGGCAGGTACCGTCGGCTGCGGAAATATGCCACCTTGGCTGGACGATGAATGAGTTCATCGCGACATTGACGATATAATTGAGGCCGTCTTCAAAACGGAAAGAAGCGGTAAAATTGTCATCCACTTCAGGCGCAAAAACCTTGTGGAGTACCGCGCTGACGGCTACGCACTTTTTGGGCGCCGTAAAATTGAGCATCTGATCGATAAGGTGCACGCCCCAGTCGAGAACCATACCGCCGCCGTTCTGCTTCCAGCCCCGCCAGCCGTGAAGCCCCCTGCGGGAACCCTGAACCCGGCTTTCGATCACATAAGGATCCCGGAGAAGGCCGTCCGCAAAGATTTTTTTCAGGATAAGGAAATCCTTGTCCCAGCGCCGGTTCTGGTGGACTGTGAAGAATTTGCCCGCCTTTTTCGACGCGGCGATGATTTCCTCAAGCTCCGCCGCGTTGAGGGTAACGGGCTTCTCGCTTATAACATTCTTGCCCGCTTCAAGACAGGCAATGGCGTAGGGCTTGTGAAAATCGTTAGGCGTCGCCACGAGGACAAGCTCTATGTCCTTATTGCCGTAAATTGCTTCAGGGCTCTTGAAGACCGCGAGCCCCTTTTCACGGGCCTTCTGTCCCGCTTCTTCCCTGATGTCGTAAATGCCGGCGATTTCCATATCCGGGAAATGCTTGTTGATGTTTTCGTGGTGGTACCCAGCCATCCCGCCGTATCCGATTATAGCCATCTTGTGCTTCATACTACTGTTAACTCCTATAAAATAAAGATAACAACTTCCATAAATTTCACTTTCAACTATATTCAAAATATCCTGATTTATGCAAGACTTAAAGGATATGAAATTCAAAGCCGTACTGTTTGATTGCGACGGAACCCTGGTGGACACCTTGGGGGATATCTCGGTTTCCATGAACCGGGCTCTTAAAAACAACGGTTTTCCCGAAGTCCCCCTTGAAGCCTATAGGGACAAGGTCGGCTGGGGCATCAAGCGCCTGGCCTTCCTCTGTATGCCTGAAGAAGCGCGAAACGACGATCTGGCGGCCAAAATAGCCGCAGAAGCTTCGGGCTATTACGCCGAAGCCCCTCTGGTTCATACCAAACCCTACCCGGGCATCAGCGAACTGGTAGCGGAACTCAGGCGGAGGAAAATCAAGACCGCGGTTCTGACCAACAAGCCCGATCCTCTGGCCCAACTGGTTATCAACGGCCTGTTCCCGCAGGGTTACTTCGATATTATTCAGGGAGAAATCAAGGGGAAGCCCCGGAAGCCGGACCCTGCGTGCGCGTGGGACATCATCGTCAGCCTGGGGCTTACGCCAAGGGACACCATTTTCGCAGGAGATTCGGAAATCGATCTCGAAACAGCCAGAAACGCCGAATGCCACGCCCTTGGGGTCAGTTGGGGCTACCGTCCCAGGGAGGTCCTTGAAAAAGCCGGGGCCCAGCGCATCATCGACACCCCTGTACAGATACTGGAGCTCCTGTAAGGGCTCTGTTCAGACCATTATATTGCGGGAACCGGGAAAACCGGGTATTATGGAAGCAATGAAAATAGACGCCCCTGGGGTGGAAGAGAACCTGGACGAACTTGCGGCTGTGCTGGCAAAAACCGGGGATGCAGAGCTTATAAAAGATTTCCTCCGCTGCCTCCTTACGCCTGCGGAAACAGCCGACATCGCCGCCAGGTGGGCTCTGGTCAAGGCCCTGGAACAGAAAGTCCCGCAGCGCGAAATCGCCAGGGAACTGGGCCTGTCGCTCTGCAAAATCACCAGAGGATCAAGGGAACTTAAAAAACCGGACTCAGCTTTTCAGCGGATACTGGCTATACTCCATGAACGCTAAACTTGCCCCGCAAGACTTGTCCGACAACCAACCGGGTTATCGAACAAGTCAGTCTACCGGGTTTTCAGATTTTTCCGGTTATAGTTAATCAGGCCCCCGGAAAGAATAATCTCCCGCTCGTTGGGGTTGAGTTCCGGCGCTTTAAGCGGGAACGGCGCCGCTGTTTTGCCGTTTACGACCCAGGCGTCAAGGACAGTTGCCGCGGAACGTATCCCGGCTGCGGCGTTAGGGATAAAAACATAACTGCCGTTCGTAAAAGCCCCGGGGTCAACCACAAAAGGCAGGATGCCCCAGTTGATAAGGTTTGAGCGGTAGCGCTTAGTGGCGTACTCGCAGGCAAAATTAGCGCCGCCGCCCAGAACCCGCTGGCAGCTTGCGGCCTGTTCCCTGGCGCTGCCGTCGCCCGGCTTCCGGGCGAACAGGGCCGAGGCGATCTGGATATCCTTCAACCCAATGCCGGACATAGCCGGAATGGACCGTATCCCTTCAAGGATGTCAGGGAGTTCAGGAAGGAATTCCGCAGGGTTTCCGGAACCCGAAGCGGCGGCCTGCGCGGCGTTCCGGACCGCCTTGGCCTTTCCCACATAAGCGGGATCTTTCCGGGAAAGGGTATATTCAGCAAGGCCCACGGGATTGGAGCGGAACGAGGAAGTCTCGCCAGAAGGGATAAGCTCGTCGGTAGTGGTTACAGGATCGTTTATATACGCAACAATTTTGAGCAGAAGGTTGGCGCCCAGTTCTTCCATAGGCGGCCAGTCGGTGATATTGGGACCATAGCGGAGCGCGGCGCTTTTGTCGGGCTTTCCGGTACCGTCGTACACCTTAGCAAGGTACGGGCCCGGGCCGTAATGATACGGAACCCCGGTTTCCTTCCAGTCCAGGTTTTCAGCAGAAGAGAGGCAGCCGCCCGCAAGAGCGGTAGCGGCAATGCTCCTGGCGTCCATAAGGCAGACCGAGGCGATCTGCCCGCTGCCGGGTTTGGAACCCTCCCGGTTTGGGAAGTTCCTGGTAGTGTGCCTGACAGAAAGGGCGTTATTGGCAGGCACGTCTCCGGCGCCGAAGCAGGGGCCGCAGAAGGCGCTGCGGACGATCACCCCCTGGTTAATGAGGGAGCTCAAGGCGCCGTTCCCGGCCAGCTCCAGGAATATAGGCTGGCTGCCGGGATAAACGGAAAAGACAAAGCCCTCGTTGCCTTCGCCGCCTGAACGTGAGCGGCCTGCCAGGATGGAATTAACTGCCATAAGGTTGTCGAAGGTCCCGCCGGCGCAGCCTGCTACCACAGCCTGGTCCACACGGATGCGGCCCCGGCTGTCAACAGCGCCTGTGAGGTTCAGCTTGACATCCGGGTTTTCGATAACCAGAGCGGCGTCCTTTTCGGTCTGCCGCAGAATGTCGCCGGGATTGGCAAGAAGGGCGTCGAGTTCGTACACGTTGCTGGGATGGAAGGGCAAGGCGATCATAGGCTTGATCGTTGACAGATCTATATACACCATGCCGTCGTAATACGCGATGCCCCGGGGTTTGAGCTCCCGGTAATCCCCTTCCCTGTTATGGACCGCAAGGTACTGGCGGGTAACTTCATCGGTTTCCCAGATCGAGGACCAGCAGGCGGTTTCGGTAGTCATCACGTCAATACCGGCCCGGTAATCAGCAGGAAGGCCCGCGATTCCATCGCCTACGAATTCCAGGACCGCGTTTTTGGCAAAACCGTCCTTAAAGACCGCTCCCACAAGGGCCAGGGCCACGTCCTGGGCCCCCACCCCCCTCCGGGGCTTCCCGGTCAGGTACACGGCGATAACCTTTGGATACTGGACATCGTAAGCCTGGCGCAGAAGCTGCTTTACCAGTTCGCCGCCGCCCTCGCCTACCCCCATGGTTCCCAGGGAACCGTAGCGGGTATGGCTATCGCTTCCAAGGATCATCTTGCCGCAGCCTGCCCGGGTTTCTCTGATATACGAATGGATCACCGCCAGATGAGGAGGGACATAGACGCCGCCGTAGCGTCTGGCAGCCGAAAGCCCGAAGAGGTGGTCGTCTTCGTTAATAGTGCCCCCTACGGCGCAGAGGGAGTTGTGGCAGTTAGTGAGCACATACGGGACCGGGAATTCCTCAAGGCCGCTGACCTTGGCAGTCTGGATGATGTTGACAAACGTGATGTCATGGGAAGCCATGGCGTCGAAATTGAGGCTGAGCGCCTTGGGGAAAGGCTCCGAAGGGCCCGTATGATGGGCCAGAAGGATTTCCGACGCTATCGTTCCCTTTCCGGCGTCTTCAACAGAAACGCCCTTGAGGACGCTCTTAAGCCTCTCCTGATTTTCAGGAATATCCTCGATGATTTCCCTGCCCTTTACCAGATACACCCCATGGGCCGCAACCTTTACCATTTCTCTTCTCCTTGAACAGCTTCTTTCGATGTACTACCATAATCATACCATAATCCTGAATAAAAGGAAGCGGAATATGACAGCTACGAACAGCCCGGAACAGTACGGTTATAACTTCATCCCTGAAGAATATCTTCCTGCGGGAAAGGATGAATACTGGCTCAGGGACATGCAGGCCGGAACCGCCCGGTCCTGGAGGGGGCTTAAAGCGGACGAGCTGGAAATACTAATCAAAAACGACAACTACTGTTCCAAATGGGACCAATTCCTCGTTACCGATCCCTTCGACCCTTCGCTTATACGGAATTCGGCGTTTTACGGGCTCATACGCCTTGGGGCGCTCAGGAACGTCCTCTTAAAGCACCACGACTTCTGCGTTCCCGCTGGAATACGGAACAGCACCGTTATCTCCTGCGACATAGGGAGCGATACAGCCGTACAGGACTGCGCCTACATATCCCATTACATCATCGGCGATGAGGTGATCCTTTCCCGTATCGACGAGATGCAGACCACTAACCACGCCAAATTCGGGAACGGCGCAACCAAGGACGGCGAGGGGGAGGAGGTCCGGGTCTGGATAGACGTTATGAACGAAGCAGGCGGCAGATCCATACTGCCTTTTGAGGACATGCTCCCTGCTGACGCCTATATATGGGCTTCGTACCGGGACGACCGGGATTTTACCGAAAAGCTTAAAAACATCACCCAGGAAGAATACGGCGGGAAGCTCGGAAGCTACGGCGCCGTAGGCTCAGGATCGGTGATCAAGAGCACCAGGATCATCAAGGACGTGAAGATAGGGGAATTCGCGTATATCAAAGGCGCCAATAAACTCAAAAATATAACCGTCCTTTCTTCCAAAGACGAGTCCAGCCAGATAGGCGAAGGCGTGGAGATGGTCAACGGCATCGTGGGCTACGGCTGCCACGCCTTTTACGGTTCCAAGGCGGTGCGCTTCGTCATGGGCCGGAACAGCAACCTCAAATACGGCGCCAGGCTCATCCACTCGGTACTGGGAGACAATTCCACGGTTTCGTGCTGCGAGATCCTGAACAACCTTATATTCCCGGTCCACGAGCAGCACCACAACAATTCGTTTTTAATCGCCAGCCTTATCCAGGGCATGAGCAATATGGCCGCAGGGGCCACTATCGGGTCCAACCACAACAGCCGGGCTAACGACGGGGAGATCCGGGCAGGCCGGGGGTTCTGGCCCGGGCTCTCGGTGACCCTCAAACACTCAAGCCGCTTCGCCAGCTTCGTGCTTATCGCGAAAGGCGATTATCCCTATGAACTCAACATCAGCCTCCCTTTCTCGCTGGTGAACAACAACACGAAGCTGGACCGCCTGGAAGTGATGCCCGCTTATTTCTGGATGTACAACCTCTACGCCCTGGAACGGAATTCCTGGAAAGCCTCAAACCGGGACAAGCGGAAGGTAAAGAAACAGCATATCGAAACGGACTACCTTGCGCCTGACACTGCGGAGGAAATAATCTCCGCACTTTCGCTTATGGAAGGATGGATGGCGGAAGCGGGGATCCTTGAGCCCCTGAAGGAGGACCAGGCGCAGGCGGACAACGAGGACCCTGAATACGAGCTTAGCCCTGACGAGGCGGGAAAAGATCCCGCTATCCCCGCAAGGGACCTTGAGCGCCGCAGCAGGGGCCAGGTGATCCTGAAACCCCGGCGCGCCAGGGCGGCGTACCGGCAGATGCTCAGGTACTACGCCGTCAAAACCGCTGCGGACTACCTCATTGCGCGCCGGCTTCCGGTCCTGAACGATCCTGCTGCGGGAACGGAAACGCCTCTGCCTGACGGGCGGGTTACCCAATGGGTGAACCTTGGGGGCCAGATAGTCCCCGCGTTCAGGCTTGACAGGCTGCGCGGGCAAATCCGGGAAGGTGAACTAAAAACCTGGGACAGCATCCACAGGGCGTATAACGATATGGCTGCCGCATACGAGACGGACCGGCTCAAACACGCGCTGGACGTGTACCGCTACCTTAGCGGCGGCCCTTCCCTCAGGGACCCGGATCGTCTTAACGAGGAGCTTGAAGCCCTGATAGAAACCCGCCGCTGGATTGCGAAACAGGTCTATGTCAGCAGATCCAAGGATTTCAACGATCCTTTCAGGAGCATAACGTACCGTAATAAAGAAGAAATGGAACAGGTCGCGGGGACCGCTGCGGACAATTCTTTTGTAAAGCTTGTACGGGAAAACATAGCGGCGTCAGAAGAGTCGATTGCAAAACTTATCGCGGCGCCAGGAGCGCGGCTATGACCCCCCCGGTACTTACCGAATGGGATATGCTGATACGCCTCGGCCTGAGTTTCGCTGCCGGCGCGGTTATCGGCTTTGAGCGGTCCACGCACCGCCAGGTAGCGGGGCTGCGGACCCATATCCTTATCGCTATGGGCGCCTGCCTCCTTATGGTCCTTTCCATCTGGCTGCCCCAGACCTTTCAGGATATGAAAAACGGCGATCCCGGCCGCATCGCAGCCCAGGTTGTTTCGGGCATAGGCTTTCTGGGCGCAGGGGCCATTATACGGCTTGGAAACAACGTGCGGGGCCTGACCACTGCCGCGTCGCTCTGGTTTATCGCCGCCGTGGGTCTGGCCATAGGCGCCGGCATGTTCGCGGCGGCGGGAATAGCCGAAGCGGCGGGGCTCTTTACCCTTTTCGTGCTGGGCAAATTTGAAAAAAAGGTGTTCCCTACGGAACGGATCAAAGTCCTGGAAATAAGCTACAAAAACAGCGCCACTGACACCAAAGAAGCCCTGGATATCATCTCCGCTTCCGGAGTCCGTATCCAGTCTATGGACGTAAACCAGGGGTCCAAGGACCGGGGAACCAAGCTGCGGCTTCTTGTGAGCATCCCCAGCGCCGCGGATATTGCCTCTATCGCTAAACAGATCAAGGCGTCCGGGCATGTGGGGAAAGTGGAAATCAAGGAAAAATATTAATGCTGTGGTAAATCCGCCTGCCGTGGCCGGGGGGATCCGACCGGCAGGCGAGTCGGGGGGCGGGCGGGTTTTAGGACGGCTTGGCGGGGCCGTGGTTGGTGTGTAGCCGGGCGGCAGCCCCGCGGA
>JAITEW010000149.1 GCA_031281855.1 Treponema sp. | reverse complement strand
TGGGCAAGTGGGCGGACATCACTCTGGACGAAAGCGGCATGCCCTACATCTCCTACCTGGACCAGGGCGGCATAGATTCCAGAACCGGCCTCAAGATAGCCTTCTACAACCCGGATATTGCCACGGCAACGGCGAAGGACCCGGGCACGGACACTTCCGGCTGGGAATACGTTACCCTGCCGGGCCGCTACGCGGTCAACGATGTGCGTACCCAGATAGAGTACGACACCAGAGCCGCCCGAACCTGGAACGCGGCCCTGGCCTATGTGTCCGGCAACTACTACCGCATCAGCTACTACGTGAAGTAGAAGCCGAAGCAGGCTCTAGAAGAGTAGTGAAGCGCAAGTCCGGGAGCTGTAAGCTCCCGGACTTTTTTTAACGGCGGCGACACCCCCGGACAAAGGCGCCGCACAGCGGGTTAAGCGGAAAAATACGGCATAGTAAGTAGGATATAGTGTTAGATGTTCAAACGTTGCCGCATCACCAATACCACCGATCAATAGGATTACGATCTATGGGATGCGCTGTTTATACCATAAAAGTGCATTACATTCATATCTTCAGGCAATATGCTGCCATGGGCGCCTTTCATATCCTGGATTTCATGCTGGCCGTGATCCGGCGCATAACCGTAGAGGGTCTTGTGATGGTCTGTCCATTTTTCTTTGATGCAGTTAATAAGCCTGTCAAATAGTTCAGCTTCATAGACGATTGCGTCCAGGGCCGTCACGGATTCGGGACCAAAATGATGGGCGAAACTGTCATAGGTAAACACATGAATGCTGATAAGATCGTGCCTGTCTTGCGCAATCAAATCACAGGCTTTTTCTATAATCTCTTCAGCGGTCTGAAGCTCAAAGTAATCCATATCCCTGTTTTTGAAGATATGCAGAAAACTCGAATCTTCCATGGCGACAATGGCGCAGCGTTTTCCCTGCCTGATAAACGCATCATAAAGGGTATCGCAGGTAAGACACGGCCGTACATAGGTCTTAATCCCGTGCACTTCCGGTTCAACGCCGGTATACATGGAAGCGTGGGATACCGGGGTAACCGATTCCACGGTACTTAAGAAAGGCGCCGTAATTTCTATATGCTTCAAAACCGGCGCAAAAATATGGGTATACTTCTGATAAATATACATAGGTACCGCGTCGGCGTGATACATAACGATCCTGTCGGCAATACCGAGCCGTGCCCTGATGATCTCATTCATCCAGTGTACAGGCGGATGCGCCTTCGGGGGCGCCTTTAGAGCCATGGCCCCGGCAAGGGTCGCGGCCAGCTTTGCCATGGGGATCGAGTTGTAATGGACACCCCAATTGTTCTTTCCGCTAAAAAGACTTTCTTTTTCAGGATGCGCTTCTGTCATTTGAGCAGGTCTATCTTACCAGTATTCCCTGGCGGTATCGATAAGGGCCCGGAGGTTGTCGTAGGAAACATCGATCTGGATTTCCTGGGAAGGCGACGTAAGGTAGCCCCCGTCCCTGCTCATAAGTTCCACCACCCTCCGGGCTTCGGCTTTTACTTCCGCGGGAGTTCCGTAGGGCAGGGTCTTCTGGGTGCTGATGCCGCCGTAAAAACTGATATGATCGCCGTATTCCTTTTTGAGAAATTCCAGGTCCATGCATTCGGGCTGTACCGGATTGAGGCAGTCCACCCCCAGTTCGACCAGATCCCCCATGATCCTGAGAATGTTCCCGCAGGAATGAATAAATACCTGCTTGCCGTATTTTTTGACGAGATCGTATTCCTGCTTCTCGCCGGGCTTTATCATGGTTCTGAAACACTCAGGGGACATGATGATGTCCCGCTGGGTGCCCCAGTCGGAGCCCAGGAGCACGGCGTCCACTTCCGGGACGGTGAGGAAGTTTTCGAGCATCACCAGGTTCTTTCTGATGATAAGGTCCAGGAGCGCCTGGGCCCATTCGGGACTGCCCGCAAGGTCGGCAAGGAAATTCTCTATGCCCCTGGCAAAATAGGCTTTTTCCCAGTGGCTGCCCCAGACGGTGGCCACAATATACACGTCGTAGTGTTCCCGGATATGGGTCATTTGTTTGAAGAAATCCTCATAACTGCCGCTCCCCCTGGTGTCGGGGAGATAATCCGGCGGGTCAAGCTCCTTGAGGAAAACATCGGTCAGGTTATACCAGTTCCACCAGGGGGCGTACACGTGGAGTATGTGGTTCCCGATGGAAAGGGAAACCGCCTGGGCCAGGCTGATGACCCCCGCCTCGTAATCCCGGCGGGCCTGTTCGTTAGGATAGTCCCGCAGCAGGGTTTCTCCGTACGCTTGGTACCCCTCGCCGGTGAGGTGAATCGCCTGGGGGACCTTCCCCGGATTCCTGTGGGCCAGGGTTTCAATAACCAGTTCACGGTTTGTCATAGGTCGTTCCTCTGTTGATTGAGGCTGTCCCAAAACCAACCGGGTTTTGGAACAAGCTCGATTATTATCCGGTTTTCCATACCGTCATTCTATTCTACCCGGCCGCCGGCATGATGGCAAGTTAGCGCATTGCGCCGCCGTCCTGAACCGGCGCAGTTTCAGGACAGTTTTTTGTAGGGATCATGGCGCATATAAGCGTCGAACATGGCCCGGTGGGCGTCTTCGGATACCCCTACCGCGTGGTTATCGCCGTAGTCCGAGAGGATGAACCCGCCCTGAGGGGTAGCCCAGTATTGCAGGAGGAGTTTTACTTCTTCCTCAATTTCAGGCTGAGACTTAAAAGGCAGGGTATGCTGAATGTCGGCGCAGGTGGAGAAACAGGTTTTGCCGGCAAATTGTTTTCCGAATTCCTCAAGGCCGAATACCCGGGGCTGGAGGAGGTTGAACACGTCCACCCCGGTTTCAATGAGGGAAGGAACCAGGGCGGTGATTTTGCCGCAGGAATGGAGCCAGACATGCCAGCCCGCCTCATGGCAGGCGCCGAATATCTTTTTATACCTGGGCTTAAAGAACTCCTCAAAAAGTCCCACGCTGATAAACGCCGCCTGTTCGGTGCCCCAGTCGTCCGAGAAGCTGATGCCGTCAACACGGCCCGGAAAACGCCGGGCCGTGTTGCGTATAATGCCGATGTCGAATTCGACGATACGGTCCGCCAGGGCCTCAAGTTTTTCCCGTTCAAGGTAAAAATCCAGCATGAGGTTCTCAAAGCCCCTGAGACTGTGGAGCCGCTCAAACAAGACCATGAAAATGCCGGTTGTTATGTATTTATCGGGATCCATTCTGCGGCTTCGTTCTTCGATACCTTCCCAAAAAA
>JAITEW010000131.1 GCA_031281855.1 Treponema sp. | reverse complement strand
CCGTATGATGAAGTACCGGTCAGCCAGAGGCAGAAGCCGCCGGTGTGCTTGGCCACCAGGAGTATTTCCCCGGTGCCCCAGGACAGGGCCGCCTGCACCCACTGTTCAGCGTCAAACTTCGACGGGTTTATCTTTGACAGGGGCGTCGAAAGATCATCGTACTCCCATCCCTGCCACGCTGCAGGACAGAAATGGATCATCAGCTTTTTTTCTACCTCGTGCCATTCGAACTGGCTCTTAGTCGGTTTGGGTAAGGTCATACATTGCTCCTTGTGGTATCCTTATTGAGAATAAAAAAACGCCCTGTACTCCTTGGGCGTAACGCCTGTGAGTTTCTTAAAAGCTTTGGCAAAATAGTTGGGATCGTTAAAGCCCGTTTTTTCCGCGATTTCCTGGATACGCATAAATTTATTGTTTTTCAGGTATTCCTTGGCTTTGTTGATCCTTAAGCGGCAGACGTAGTCGGAAAAGGTGGCGTTCATCTCGTTCCTGAAAAGGTGGGAGAGGTAGAAGGCGCTGACAAAAATCGCGTCCGCTACTTTTTGAAGCGTAAGATCGTCGTCGTAATTTTTTTCGATAAACTTAACCGCTTTTTCAAGATGATCGCTTAGTTGCTGTTTTCCGTGGTTTTTGAATACTTTGCCGATGAACTCCTCAACAGCCCCGCGGGTAAGGTAGCAGAGTTTTTCAAAATCCGTGGATTCGCCGTAGATTTCCAGGGAGCTTTCGGTGATGCGGTTTATCTCTGAAATAGGGGCGCCTGTTTCTACAGCAGCCCTTGAGAGGAAAGCGATAAGCTCGAAAATCCTGGCCCTTATGGTATCCATCTTCCCGTCTGCAAAAAGAAAAATCTCCCCAAGGAGGCTGTCCAGGACCTTGCGGGACTGTTCAAGGCTGCCGCTTTGTACAAAAAAGATAAGCTCCTTTTCTTTTTCCACAGGATAAGCAGGGTCCTTTTCTTTTTCCAAAAGTGAAGGCGAGGCGTTTTTCCGTTCGATAATGAGTTCCGCTATTTTCGCCTGCTGCTCCGTAATGGTGGCCCGCTGTTCAAGATAGGTGCTGTGTTCCTTGGTCAGGCTGTTTACGATGATAAAGAGAATCTGGGCAGCGCTGGTCATGTTGATGCAGTCGCAGGATACAATGGAACTGAATATTTTTTCCGCGTCTACGTTGATGTTCATGCTTTTGGTTTTGTCCTGGAATTCAGAAACCGCCACCTCGTCGGCGTCCCAGAGGAGCGCGGGTCCGCAGGCGATGTTTCCGATAAGCCTGTCTTTGAACATAACCGGAAGAAAGCACATGATGAGGCCGCAGCCGCAGGAACAGATATAAGGCTCTCCCAAATCCGATGACATAAGGCCGCCGTAGGAGATGCGTTCCCTGCAGCATGAACAGTTTTTCGCTGCGTCGCAGATGGAATTTTCCCTGCGGTTTACCAGAATTTCAAATCCCGCAAAATCGAAAAGCCCTACATCGAGATTGGTAACTACAGAAAAATACCTGAAAAGTTTTTTCAGTTGATCCAGGTTAAAGATCTCCCGCAGATGCCAGTAATCGTTTTTTTGCGTCACGTCTCACCTGCGGGTTTACCCTTAGCCCGGAACATTAATGGAATGGAGCAGTTTATTCAGCGCCTTTAAGGGATCCTCGTACCGCTCAATCCTGATATGGAGTTCGTAATTTTTATCCGATATGACCCTGATGGTTTTACCGATGCAGTTAGGAACCTGCTGGGAACCTATGTCCGGAAAGTATTGGGGTTTTCTCGGGATAAGGGTGCATTGGCGCCCGTCAAAGGTAACATCCGCAATATGGGGCGGAACGGGAACCAGGAAAATCAGGAAGTCCGATTTGCCGCCGCCGACGCTGAACGTATAGCCGGCCTTGACGGCGTGGATGTTCCTCCTGCCTATAGCGGTATTCTGATCTTCCACAAAAAGGTTCAGCATCGGCGGCCCGTTGTCAAAATCCAGGTTCTGGTTCACCGGTTTGTCCTTGGGCATAGGTTTGCGCCGCTGAGGAGGGGGGGACAGAGGCGGGGCGCCTGAATTCTTGGTACGCTCGGCGTAGCTGGACATCATTTCAGCGCCTTGTATCCGGCTCTGCCGTTCCGCTTCCAGCCGTTCCCGGTTGTCTACAGGCGCCGAAGCCGCCTGGGCCATAACCCTGTTGGGCGAACTGTGGAGGTTTCTGGAAGCGAAGAAAATGATCAGCGCCAGTATAAGCAGCGCCAGGAGGATGAGGCCGATAATAAGCGGCAGCGGAATGTCGTCAGGGATTCCGCCTGAGCCTGAAGAAGACGGCCGGGAAGGTTCACGGGAAGGCTGGGCCGGCCTTGGCTCCTGGGGCGCTGAAGGCGCGGTTTCCTGCGGAGGCTGAGTCCCGATCCCGGAAGGTTCCCCGGTTTCAGGCGGCAAAGGCTGTCCGCTTTGAGCGGTTTCACTGGGCTGAACGTCAACGGCGTTTCCGGACGGCTGGCTGTCCTGGGGCCGGCTGCTCTCGGGCTGCCGGGCTTGGCCCTCCTGCGCGGGCTGCTGCGTCTGCGGTGACGGCTGCGGGGCTTGCTGCTGCGGTGTCTGTGATGACGGCTGCGACGGTGACTGCGGCGCTTGCTGCTGCGCCGGGCTTTGACCTTGCGCCTGGGCCCCCGGAACGCCGGCGGCGCTTCCGGACGGCTGGCTGCCCTCAGACTGCCGGGCCTGGCCGCTCTGGGCGGGCTGCTGCTGTGGCTGCTGCGATGACGGCTGCGGCGCTTGCTGCTGTCTGCCGGGCTGCTCCGCTGCCTGCTGGGAAGGCCGGGTCCCGACAGATCCTGTTACGGCAGAAGCCTGCTGCTGTCCCTGCGGGGCTGTATCCGGCCTTGAAGCGGGCCTTGGGGCAGGCGCCTGGGGCCTCCCGGAAACCGGAGGGGTCCCGGTGACGGGCACCTTGATGTACTGTAAATCCGCCCCCTGGCGGCTCAGCCGGGCCGAGGCTTCGTTAACGGCGTTCTGCACCGCCTGGGAACCCCCGTTGCCGTCGCTGATAAGGATGATTTTCCGGTGCCTTTGCCCGGGCAGGGAAGCGGCGTATTTTTCGGCGAAGCTCAAAGCCCCTGCTATGTTGGAATCTGGGTACAAGGGATACATCAGCAGCAGACGGCCGGCGATGGTTTGGACATCCCCTTCTCCTTCAACTAGGCGGGATATTTCCAGTTTCGGCTCTCCGGAAAAAGAAACAAGATGAAAGGTGTCGCCTATGCGCAAAAATTCCTTGAGGAAAGGCCCGATAAGATAATCGCTGGTTTCATAATAAGAGTCGCTCATACTGGCGGATGTATCCAGGAGCACCACAAGATCCATAGGGCCGCTTGCCTGACCAAAAGCGGAAAAAACTATTCCCAGGATTAGAATTAAGGCAAATACCGTTTTTCGCATGTACCGCTCCTTGACGCAGTCCCGGCTACAGGGCCGCCGATATGGATTCCACCCTGTAAATTACTTTGTCGTTATTGATCGAAAATTCGACTTCGTCCCCTGCAGCCTTGCCGAATATGGCTTTCCCGAAAGGTGACTGGTAGGAAATAACCCGGTTATCCGGATCCGATTCCCAGGGCCCCAGGATAGTGTATTCCACATTTTTCCTGCTCCCGGTATCCAGAAGGGACACTTTGGTCCCAAAGGTAACCCTGGATGTGTTGATCGTCGAAGGATCGAAAATCTGGGCCTTGGCGATTTCCTCCTTGAGTGTCGCCACTGTGGAATTGAGCAGTTCCTGCTTTTCTTTAGCCGCCTTGTATTCGGCGTTTTC
>JAITEW010000119.1 GCA_031281855.1 Treponema sp. | reverse complement strand
TTATGTTCCTGGATCTTGGGTACCCTTACAGTTTCCAGCGTAACACGGTATTAAACGATTGTCAAACAAAACCGGTATAGAAACGGTACAGACAGGGAAGATATGAAACCAAGCAGTCAGGGCGGATACTCCTATTAAGGCTTGTATGCTGCTTATGGGACTGGCAGCTTGTGGATAAACCCAGGTATATACTACCATACTTATCTATCGTACACTCGTACACTGGCGGCAGGAAATTATTTTAGAGGTTTGGTTTGAATAAACGCGTTACTATATACACTATCGCAGAAAAACTTGGGGTTTCTTCAACAACAGTATACCGGGCATTGAACAACAAACCGATGGTACACGCCGATACCAGGAAGGCAATCCTGAAAATGGCGGAACGGCTTAGCTTTAAGCCTAATACCATTGCCCGGGGGCTTGCGCGGAAGGTTATCCGTATTGCCGTGCTCTTGTATACCAATTTCCCTGAATTTCACAGCCGGATAATCGACGGGGTCAAGGAGACCGCCCAGGAGCTGAAAGACTACAATGTAACGGTAGACTATTTCGTCTACAACAAAGGCGATACGGAAAGCGAAGAGGGAAGGCGGAGCCTTTCCGGCGCAGTATCGAAAATTGCCAAAGGGAAATACAGCGGCCTTCTGGCTACCGGCATTGATGTCAATGAATACGAGATACTAAAAAAGAACGGTATTCCTCTTGCTTTTATTGTTACCGACAACAATGTCGAGCGCAGGTTCTGTATACGGTACAACGGTTTTGTCGCCGGGATGATGGCAGGGGAACTTTTTTATTGGCGCCTCGGGGCAAAGGCCAAGGTTGCCGTAGCGTCCGGTTTTGAGCATGTTGAAATTCACAGTGAGATACTCAGGGGTTTTAAGGAACAGATGACGATCACGCCCCTGAACCTGGCTGCTGTTATGTATAACGAAGACAAAGAAAAGCTGGCATATACCAATACCAATAAGCTCCTGAAAGAACATCCTGACATCAAAGGCATATATGTTAATTCCTATAATTCAAAGGGGGTAATACGGGCTATTACCGCGCAGGGCCTTGCGGGTAAGATCTGCCTTATTACATCGGACATAAACAGCGAAATACGCCGGTGCCTGGAACAGGGAATCGTTATGGCAACGATATTTCAAAACCAATACAGGCAGGGACGCTTGGGGCTGCGTTATTTATACCAGAGTATTTCGGAAAACGAGCCTGTTGACGATACGGTACTTATAAATCCCGAGATCATATTCAGAAGTAATTTATCCCTTTATGGATGAGCGTATAAAAGACAAGCGTTTCATTGCAGACGTAGTTCAAGCGTGTCATTCCCTTTTTTATTCCAGGGCCTTATAGACAGTCAGCAGGTTTTTGCCCTCAAGGCGCCGGTAGTCCGCGTAGTCGGTCATCTTTCTGACTAAATAGATGCCAAGCCCGCCTATTTTGCGATCCTTAAGGTCCGCTTTAATGTCAGGGATCGGCCATTCCAGGGGGTTGAAAGGGACGCCTTCGTCCTCGTATTGGGCCGCGAAGGTTTTCCCTGTCTTGCGGGTCCGCACGGTTACGCTGCCGGTTTTTCCGGGATACGCGTAACGCGCGATATTCACAACGATCTCTTCCGTTACCGTCATCATCTGATAGCGGACCTCTGAGGAACAGGAATAATCCGCCAGAATGCTTTGTATCCAGTCCAGAATCTTGCCAAGGTTATCGATAGATGCAGGAAGGGTGAGTTCTTTTTCAAACGCAGGCTGGGCGCCGGAGTTTTGCATGGGCTCCGCCGGTACGGCAGTCATGTCTATAGCCAGGGTCGTGATGTCGTCGGACTGTTCGGCTTTGTTTACAAAAAGGGCAATCTCCTGCCTCACGGCGCCGTCAAACGCTTCAGGCCGCAGACCGGTACAGGCGTTCGCCTTTTCCAATAAACGGCGGTTCCCGAACAGTTCCCCTTCGCTGTTCATAGCCTCGTTCATCCCGTCGGTGTACAAATAGAGCCTGTCGCCAGTCCGGAGATCCAGTCCGCCCAAAAAATACCGGGAGTCCTCGAACATCCCCAGGGGCACTCCTTTTTTAAGCCGCATAAACTGGTAGGCCCCGCCGGAAAGGGAAATGAGCGGAGGATTATGCCCGCCGTTAGCATAGGTCATTTTTCCTGTTCTTAAATCAATGGTACAGAGAAAGACCGTAACGAACATACCCTGGGGGTTGTCCTCGCAAAGGAGCCTGTTTACCGTTTCCAGTGTTGCCGCGGGTTCGAGGCCCCTGAGCATGTGGATCTTGAGCAGCGTTTTGGCAATCACCATGAACAAAGCCGCGGGCACCCCTTTCCCGCTGACATCCGCAATGACGCAGGCGATCTGCGTTTCTTCCTTGTCAAGGTAAAAGAAATCGTAAAAATCCCCGCCAACTTCTTTAGCGGGCGTCATTTTCGCGTAAAGCGCCAGCTCCCTGCGTTCCGAGAATTTAGGGAAGATCCTGGGCAGCATGCTGTTCTGAATGTCCGCGGCAGCGCTCAATTCGCCGTTGAGCCGTTCCTTTTCGCCGGTGATCGTTTTGATGTCCCGGATCATCTGGTTGAACCTTCCGGCAAGGACCCCGATTTCATCCTGGGAACTGACCTCAAGCTGGTAATTCAAATCCCCTGCGCCGATAATCTCCGCGCCGTTGCAGAGTTTTACGATAGGCGCCGTAAGGCTTCCCGATAACCTGAGGGCGAAATACAGGGCGATACCCGCGGTCAGGACAACCACGGCGGCTATAATCAGCAGAATCGCCGCAAAGCTTCTATTAATAGCCCCTACTGTGTCTGTAGTAAGGTCCATAATGTCCTGCCGTATGGCCCGGACAGGGGCGGTGATTTCTCCGGCAGCCATGACTATCCCAAGGCTGAAATCAATTACCTCCAGGGGGCTGTAGGCGATGTACACATCTTCGCCGTACATCCGCAAGTGCATGAACCCTTCTTCTTTCCTTATCATCTGCCCCGCAAGTTCCCGCAGCTCGGGATTTTCGTTATGCAGGTAATCCTCGCCGGTAATCCTGTCCGGATCGTCCCGTTTTCCCCCGGGGCTTATAACCACCCGGCCCTGATCGTCGAGCAGAAAGGCGTAACCTGCCCGGCCGATTACGCTTGCGTTAACAATCGCTTCCACATTCGTCAAAAGGGCGCCGCTGCCGGCGACGCCTTTCAAAACCCGCTTTCCCCCGGAATAGTCGTAAAAGGGCATGGCGCAGGAAATGCTGGCCCCCCGGCCCAGAACATCCGCAAAAACTTCGGTCCAGAAAAGGCCGTCCCGGTCTTTGGCCCCTGTGTACCAGCTTCTGCTTTTCACATCGTAATCGGTCTTGTTAAACCCTGAAGCGTCCTTGTCCACGACGATAAAATAACCGCTTTCCCCGCCGATATAACTCGCCACAAGTCCGATGTCCACTGTTGTGAACTGCCGCAGAACATCGGTGATATTGGCCGCCAGGGCGACTTCCTCCTGAATGGCGGAAAGGGACACCCCCGGGGCGGTCATCAGATGGGGCACTGTGGTCCTTTCTTCACCGGGCTGCAAATAATTGATGGATTTTGGATGGTATTGTTCCTTAAAGGTGTAGATCCTGCTGGCGGTTTCAGCAGCCATTTTGGTCTGGTTTTCCAGGGCCCGGAATTTTTCATTCACCAGTACGGCCTTGTCCCTGGCGAGGTTTGTCATCTGCTGCTGCAACTGGGTTTCCAGCGCCGCCTGGCTGTCCCGGGCCGCCATTTCGCCCAGGCTGTCGCTGTGGGAAAGGGTTATCCGCCGGATGTTGACAATGCTTACCATTACCGCAAGGCTCAGCATCAGGAGGGAGCCCATGGCGCTGGAAAGGATGACGCTTAAAACCTTGCCCTTAATGGACATCTAACAGCCTTTCTTTTCATACTGATCCCGTATATACGCGAATTCCCCGGCATAACCGGGCAGGACGGCGATCCGGTCAAAGGGAACCGCCAGCGCGGGGGAATAGTGGAAAATCATGTACTCACAAGCGCCCGAGAGCGCGTGAAGGCCAGCGAAGAAAAAGCCCCGGTCTTCCAGGATGCGGCACGCCCCGGGGGCCGCGGGATCGTTAAGGTTGATAAAAACGTTAAAGCTCTGCTGCTCCAGGGCGCCGTATTGTTCCAGCGTATCTTTCAGGGTTTTTTCAAAATCCGGGCCTGTTTCCTCAGCGAAGACCTCGCAATACCGGTGTTCATTGTTTTGGGTAACCGTAACCGCCGTTGTCCCGGAAGGCTTCGCCTCTTTGTCCAGGGTATACTCCGCCCCAAGGGCTTCGTACACCGCCTGTATATACTCCCGGTGCTCATCAGGGACGTACAGGACCCCGGCGTGTTTTTTGGTCCCTAAGAGGCACACGACCAGAAGGCGGTGTTTGTCAGGAAGATCCAGACCCGCGAAATTTTCGGCATGCGTGTCAAAACGGTAACAGTTCAGAATCGCCCCGGTCATACGGAAGCCCAGGCCGGCCATGATTCCCTGGCTCGCGGTATCCAGGGACATACAGTGGCCGTATATACAGGAATATAAATCCCGCTCCAGCGTCTGCCTGAGAAAGGACAGGAGGCGCCGCCCTATATCAAAGCCCCTGCACGAAGGCCGTATGGTCAGCATGACCCATTCCAGGGTTCCGGCAAACCGGGTTTTCCCGTTCGCCCCTGCCATACCCGCGATTAGGCCGCCGGCACATTCAGCTACCGCGATAGAGAGGTCCCTGTTTTTTATGACCCTCCTGACAAAATCAGCGCTGTAAAGATCCACATTCGCGTAATAGTTGCCATGCTGTTTGATAAGCAGGGTGATAATATCCGGCACATCCTCCTGGACGGCTAAACGGATGGTAACTTCCAGGGCCTCCCGGCGCTTGTTGTACAGTGTCATCAACGTTCCCCTTAGAGGCCCTGCTTGATATCAAAAATGTCGTCCAAGCCGGTTACTTCAAAAACTTCCATTACTTCTTTCCGGACGTTGAGCAGCGACAGGGACCCGCCTGAGGCGTTTAACTTTTTTTGAGCCCCTACTAATACCCGCAGTCCCGCGGACGCCAGGTAGCTGAGGTCCTTAAAGTCCAGGACAAGGGCGTTTGACTCCCCGAGGGCCTCATCTACCGCGGCGCTGAACTCCTGCGTCGTAGCGGCGCTTAGCATTCCGTTAACTGAAAGGACGGTTTTGCCTTCCGATAGAGTTTTGACAATTTCCATCAACTTTTTCCTTTCATACTTTACACCGAATTTTCCTTACTGTATACTAACCGGCAGTGGTGATTATGCGAAAAGTTTTTTGTTTTTTACTGTTTTTTCCTCTATTATGCGGTTTGGCGCTTGCAGACACGCTTGGTTTCCGGGCAGGTCTCTATGTTGACAGTCCCGATATACTGGTAGAGGAAAAGGACCTTTTTCTTACCCCGAAGCTTGAATTTGAAAGGGCTTTCGGGAATTTCGATGTCTTTTTAGGGGCCGAATATTCCTTCCACCTTACCGGATTCTTTCCCCAGTTCTTTTTAGGTGAAGAAAAAATCGCCGCGCATCTGCCCTTTGGTTCCCTTTGGGAGCTCCGGGCCGGGTTCCGGAACGAAAACAATCTCCTGGTTGACCCTGACTGGGGCAATGAATGGACAGGCGGCAGGTTAAGCCCCGGCTTAGGGGCGGGTTTCTTTCTCCCTGCAGGGGATTTTTCCATTGCCCTGGACTTTCCTGTGGACTATCCCATGCAGAGCCGGAGGGATGTCCTTACCGGCCTTGATCTGACCGCGGCTTATGTCAGCCCTTTCTGGATAGGCGCCAGGGCCGCGGCGAATTTCATCCTTAACCCGGACGCGGCCTTTGACGGCATAGAGTTCGCCCTGACTTACGGGCAGGACCAGTTTTACGGGGAACTGGCTTTTAGGGTCAGAGACTCTTTCGGTTATTTCAGCCTTAGGGCGCAGTTTGACTACTTCTTTGACTTCTTTATTCTCAACGCCGGTCTGGAGGCAGGGAACCTGGGCGTCTGGGACGCCGTAACCCTGGCTCCCGCTGTGGGAATTAAATACCGGTTCTGAAGTAATGGAAACAGCGGCGTCCATGCCGCATGGCATAAAATCCCTTGACAAAAACGTTTTCTCTTGTAAGTATAAACTAACTTGACAGATCAAGGGAGTAGAGTGGTTATGACAAAAAGAGTTCTTAACACCGGTTTGCTGTCATTGGAAAACCTGAAGGCAAAGCCTGTCCGCACCGCCTGTCTTGTGGTTGTCGCGGCGATCCTGGCGTTTACGTTCTTTGGCGGGTCCATCCTTGCCCTGAATCTCCGGCAGGGCCTGGATACGATGACCAGGCGTTTCGGCGCGGATCTGATGGTGGTCCCCGAAGGGGCTTCCGAAAAAGCCCAGTCAATACTGCTCCGGGGGACAGTCAGTTATTTCTACTTTGACGAGGCTGTTGTTGACAGAATCGCCCGGACCGAGGGCATCGCCTGCGCATCTCCCCAGTTTTTTCTTACTTCCCTTTCAGAGAGCTGCTGCGACGCGATGGTGCAGCTTATCGCCTATGACCCTGAAACTGATTTTGTCGTCCAGCCCTGGATGGCCGAAAAATACAGCGGGTCCGTTGGAGACGGGCAGCTTGTGGTCGGCAGCAGGATCGCTGTCCGTACAGACGGCACTATCAGGATATTGGGGCATAATTATCCGGTAGCCGCAAGGCTTTCAAAAAGCGCCAGCGGGCTGGACACATCGGTTTTTATGACCATGAATACCATGCGGCAGCTTATCGGCCGAGCCCGCACGGAAGGCTATGATTTTTTAGCGGTCCAGGAAAAGGAAATGACAAGAGGGGCTGTTTCGGCGGTTCTGGCAAAGGCCGGCCCGTCGAACTCCCCGTCGCGGCTTGCGCAAACCATACGGCAGGAAAACTCAGGCGTAGATGTCGTCGTTTCCCAGAGCGTCTTTTCCGGTATCTCCGAAACCCTGGCAGGCCTGGCAGGCTATATCCGCCTCTTTTCCGTCATACTCTGGGCTCTGGGGCTTATCGTATTGGCCGCTGTGTTCTCGGGTTCTGTCCATGAACGGAAAAAGGAATTCGCGGTCCTGCGTATTCTCGGCGCCACACGGGGGAG
>JAITEW010000079.1 GCA_031281855.1 Treponema sp. | reverse complement strand
CAAAACCAACCGGGTTTTGGAACAAGCTCAAGTTTTGAAGAAGGTTTTTTCTTTTTGTCTTGTGAATTTGAAAGAACCGTGTTACACTTTAAGCTAGTTCCTGGTTTTAGGAAAAGGTTGTACATAAAATAAGAGCATTCTGCAAATTTTGCAAGGAGTTGCCTATGAAAATGAGATACACAGGACTTTTTTTGGTTGCCCTGCTGATTCTGGCCGGAGCGGTTTCCTGTAAAAGTACCAAGGCGGTAACCGAAGAGCCGCCTCTGACGGGAGAAACGCTGGACCCCGAAAACGGGCCGCCTGACAGGGCTGCCCTTAGTTCCCTGAATGACGCTGCCGACAGGGCCGCCAAAGCCCGGCAGTTGGTAATGGATTTTAACGGCCCTACGTACTTCCCCGAGGATTGGAGTTCAGCCGATTCTTTGTATACCCAGGCTGAATCCCGGAGATCCACCTCTACCCAGAGGGAAGCCAGGGAATCGGCGAACCGGTATGACGCTGCCGCAGGAGCTTTCAACGCCCTGGCGGATAAGACCCTCCCCCGTTACGCCCAGGATCTGGAAGACGAGGTAACCGCCGCCCGGACCGCCGCAGTGGGCGCCGGAGCCGCGTATTATGCGCAGGATTATCTTCAGGAAGCTGATACCGTGGCGGTACAAGCTCTAAACCAGTATGAAGGAAAAGATTATTACACCGCCAGGGATACTGCTTTTACTGCCCGGGACATGTACGAAACCCTGGAAATCGGGGTTGGAGCCCTCAAAGTACGGCTTGAAATCGAGGACAAGGGCTTTGCCCGTTACGATCCTACTGCTATTGATGCCGCGGACAAGCTGGGCCTTTCTGCTGTTGACGATTACCAGTCCGGCAATGTAGCAAGCGCCAGGGGCAAGGTTTCCGATGTGCTTTCCCAGTACAGCCAGTCACTGCTTAAAGGAAAGGAATCGTATGCTTCCGATTCCGGCGCGGCGGCAGCAGCCGAACGGCAGCGGGCCCTGGACGCCAAGGCCAATGTGGCGGTCAGGCAGGATTATGACTCCGCCAACGCTGTCTACAACAGGGCGGTTACTTTCTTCAGAGGGAAGAACTACGACGACGCGGCTATTTATTATAATGAATCCCGTTCGCTTTTTGAAAGCGCCGCGCGTACTGCAAGGGAGAAACGGACTATGGCCGAAGAAGCCCTGAGGGCCGCGGAGCTTAAGATGACCGAAAGCGGCGAATACGCTGAAAGGGCTGAAATTCAGCTTGAAGGAGGCGCACAATGAACTGCGCAGTAATTAGGCTTTTCCGGAACCTTCAGTTTCTGAAAAAGTCTCTTCTTGTAGTACTCTTTGTTATGCTCGGACTCCGGGGAATAGCCGCCCAGGATGCGTTTTCCCAAAAGGAGATCGAACTCCCGGAACCGGTTCTTGCTGAAGATCCGGTTTATGCTTCCCCTGCTTTTCCGGCTTCCGTGGGATTCTGGCTTCCTAATTTCGAGGAAGTAGTTTATTATCTCTGGAATTTCGATACCCTTACGCCTCCTTCCGGCGTTGAGTACCAGTCAGTAGCTTTGCTGGCCGCGGCGGCCTCTACTGACGCCCCTATTCCTAACAGTATCAAAAACAACAGGTTTTTTGTGGAAAGCGTTAGGTTTACCAACCTGGCCCAGCAGGCTTTTGAGGAAGGGGACTACGATCTTTCCGCTGAATACTCGTCAAAGGCTGTAGACTACGCCAGGCAGTCGGATGAGTACGTAGCCCTGCAGCTCAAAATCCGGGAAACCGATACCGCCATTGCGGCCGCCAAAGCCCGGCTTGACTGGGCTTCTTCTTCGGCGGTAAACGCCTCAAGCCGGTTCCCTAACGAATACAACCGGGCCCAGGCCTCTTATACCGATGCCCGGAATTTCCGCGGCGCCGAACGCTATGACGATGCTATTGATGCGGCTAACCAGGTAATCAACGCCCTGGCCTATGTGACCGAAGCGCCTATTGCCCCGCCGCCTCCGCCTGCTGCTCCCGCGTCCACCGTTGTTTCCCTGCCTGCCCAGTATACCGTCCGGCCCTGGGCTGTTTCCAAGGACTGTCTCTGGAATATCGCCGGCCGGCCCTGGGCGTACGGGGACCCCACTAAATGGAAGATCCTCTACAACGCCAACAAGGCCAGGATGCCCCAGCCTGAAAACCCGGATCTTATCCATCCGGGCATGATCTTGGACATCCCCAGTATCCAGGGCGAAACCCGTTCGGGTATGTGGGACGCTTCCAAGACCTATACGCCTTTGAAGCAGTAGTAAGCCTCCTGGGAGCCCTGGTTCTTGAGATACAGAGCCAGGGCTGTCCCCATGAGGGCGTGGATATAAGGCGGCTTTCCCATCCCTTTAAGGACATCTCCGGCCGGCACAATCACGGTTTCAACATATTCATCATCGTCCAGGTCCTGGGAACCTGAGTTTTTGAGATTTTCTGCCAGGAAAAAGTGGACTTTATTGGACATAATAGCCGGGTTGGGGTTGAATTCGCCTAGTTTGGTTATTTTTTCCGGTATATACGCGGTTTCTTCCCGCAGTTCCCGGGCCGCGGCCTGGAACTCGTTTTCCCCTTTTTCAAAAACACCGCCGGGAAACTCCAGGCTCAGGTCCCTTGCTCCGTGGCGCCACTGGCGGACCATGATAAATTCCCGTCCCCTTTCTGTCTCCAGAACAGGAACCACAATGGCCCAGTCCGAGGTATCCAGGACGGTAAAGGTCCTGAGCTCGTCTTCCGGGGACCGGCAGGAACGTTCCCCTACACTGAACACCGGGCAGGTATAAACGACCCGGCGGTTTTCTTCTTTCCAAATCAGATGGTTGTCCATAAGATGTTAGTCTATCTTAAACGAAAGTTTTTGACAAATAAGGAATAAGCCGTTATTCTTAAAGGGAAATCCCAATAATATAGGGGGGTAACTATGGCTATCATAACCATTTCCCGGGAACTGGCGGCTTTAGGGGACGAAACTGCCCATGAACTGGCGCACAAGCTTGAGTACCGGTTTGTGGACCGTTACAGCCTTGAGGAACGGATCAAATCCTTCGGCGTAGAAAGCCACAAGCTGGAAAAGTACGATGAGCGTAAGCCTTCTTTTCTGGCTTCCCTTTCACAGGACAGGGACGATTACCTTCATTTCCTCAAAACCGCCATTCTTACCGAAGCGGGCCTGGGGAGCTGTATTTTTATCGGCCGCGGGGCCAGCGTCATTCTAAAAAACGTCCCCGGGGTTTTTACGGTGTTCCTGGTGGCGCCTTTTGAAATACGCCTGGAACGGGTAAAAAGCTATTTCCATTGCGACGAACGCCGGGCCCGGCAGATAGTGGAACAGAGCGATCACGACCGCGAAGGCTTCCACCGGTATTTTTTTGACGCCAGGTGGAAAGACCCGTCGAATTATCACCTTGTTTTGAATACCGGGTATCTTCATCCTGAAATTTGCGCCGAAACTATAAAAGCTCTGCGGGACCGCGTTGTTTCGGAAGAAGCCGAAGCCCAGAACACCCTGCGCATCAAGGAACTTACCCTGGGGCAGCAGGTTAAACATCATATTTTGTATGAAAAAGAAGTGCCTATTCATTTCCTGGAAGCCAATGCTGCCGAAAATAAGATCATCCTGTATGGGGTGGCCAATTCCCAGTCCCTGGTGGAAGCCGCCGCTTCTGCCGCCCGGGAGGTGGCGCCTGATGCTTCCATACAGACTGAAATCCAGGTGGTTCAGGAATACAGCGTTATGCCCTGACAGGAGGCAGCATGAAAACAAACGAAACACTGGCGAAACTCCACGCCATAGACAGGGAGTGTAATTATCTGGAAAAAGCTCTCGCTGTCCTCCGGTGGGATCAGGAGACTTATCTCCCTGAGCTGGGAGTGGAAGACCGTTCCGAACAACTGGCCCTTTTGGAAGGCATTGCCCACAAGCGCTTGACCTCTCCTGAAACCGGGCGGCTTCTTGGTGAACTGGGGTCGGTCCCGGAAAACCCCAGGGGGGATGAATCGCTGCCGGAGCCGGAACGGGACTTTCTCAAAGTCCTGCGCCGCAATTACGACCGGGCGGTAAAGCTCCCGCCTGATTTCGTGGCCGCAGCCGCCAAGGCTGAAGGGCTTTCCCAGGCCTGCTGGGTCCAGGCAAAAAAGAACAACGATTTTGCCGCCTTTCTGCCCCACCTGGAGGCTATGATCGGGATTTCCCGGAAACGGGCGGATTACTGGGGGTATAAGGACAAGCCCTACGACGGCCTCCTGGATATTTACGAACCCGGTATGTCATCGGACAGTATATCCGCGGTTTTTGGGCCCTTAGGGGAACGGCTTTCGGCGCTGCTTGGAAAGATAGCCGCCAAGCCCAGACCGGATACTTCCTTTCTGGAATGTGGTTTCGACACCGGCGTCCAGGCTTCCTTCAATAAGGAACTCATGAAGCGTCTGGGCTTCGACACCCGCAGGGGGCGGCTGGATGTAAGCGCCCATCCCTTTACCACCACCCTTGGGGCCGACGATGTCCGGATAACCACCCGCTACCTTCGGGACAACCCCCTTTCGGCTATTTTTTCCACCATCCATGAGTGCGGCCATGCGTTTTACGAGCTGGCCTTTTCTGCCGGGCTCCGGGGTAGCTGCCTGGCGGACGGCGCTTCCATGGGGATCCACGAATCCCAGTCGCGGCTCTGGGAAAACGTCATTGGCCGGAGCCGCCCGTTCTGGGAAGGCTTTTTCCCGCTCCTTAAGTCCTATTTTCCTGAACAGCTCAAGTCCGTGGGAATAGATCCCTTCTACCATGCGGTCAACCAGGCCCGGCCTTCCCTTATCCGGGTAGAGGCGGACGAGGTCAGCTATAGCCTCCATATCATCCTTAGATTTGAACTGGAAAAAGCCCTTTTCTCGGGGTCCCTCAAGGCTGCGGATCTTCCCGGCCAGTGGCGCCGGAGGATGAAAGAAATCCTGGGCGTAGAACCCGAAACCGACGCCGAAGGGGTGCTTCAGGATGTTCACTGGTCCATGGGATCTTTCGGATACTTTCCCAGCTATGCCTTAGGGAACCTTTACGGCCTTCAGTTCTTCCGTACCCTGAAGGCGGATCTCCCGCATTTTGAGGAAGATGCGGCAAAGGGTGATTTTTCCGCCCTTCACAGTTGGCTCGCTGATACGATATATGTCTGGGGCCGCAGGCTGGATCCCCCGGATCTGCTTAAAAAGGTTACAGGCCAGAGCCTTTCCGCAGACCCCTTCCTCCATTACATCGAAAGCAAGTACGCTGATATCTATGGAATTTGAACAATTTGCAGCGTCCAGGGACTTTTTTTACCTGGCGTGGCTTTTCGCGGGCGCCGCCCTGGGCTGCCTTCTTAGCAGGTTCAGGAAAAAAACAACGTTGCGGTTCCGCAACCGGACGGTCACTATGGCGCTGTGTTTCTTTTCGTTTATGGCAGCGGCTCTGGCGGCGGCTTTTGTTTATTCAAAAGGGACTATTTACCTGGAAAATGCTTTGTACCTTCCTGCAGGGGTCCTGGGGGCGATCCTTATTCTGGCTTTCCGGTTTCCAAAAGCCGCCGGATTTCCTCTCATTTTATTGACCGGACTGGCAGTGGTCTGGCTGGGTTTTTCCTTTCTGCGTTTTCCCAGGCTTGATCCCCTTGCAGGGGAATCCGGTCCGCCTGTTGCCCTGGTAAGGCGGGAGAGGGAAGATCGTTTCCTGGTCCGTATCATCAGCGGGCCCAATGGGGCTTCAAACGCCCTAAGCTTCGAGGTTCCCGGCAATGAAGGCGCCTTTGAATTCACACTTGATAAAGTCGCCTACGCTTCGTTGTATCCCCTTATCGGCGGCGAAACCCGGGGCGTTATTACCGGTATCCGGGACGGTTCCCAGGTTCTTTATGCGGCGCCGCCTTTGGAATTCCGTCTCCCCTTGGGGGCTTCGAGGGAAGAAATCCGCGGCGGCGTTCCTATTGGCGCAGTGCAGCCCGGCACGGAAATTTATCTCTATTTTGACGGAAAAAGCCTGATTTACCGGTGATTCTCCCGGTTAACCGGCAGTTTTAACCCGACCTTGACAACCCCTCAAGCAGCCTTCATACTCCCTATATGACTCTGGCAAATAAGATTACTTCTGTTCGTTTGATTTTGGCGCCTCTTTTCTTCGTCGTTTATCTTCTTCCGCAGTTTTCCTCTAAACTTTTTGAGTCCCTGACGCTCTGGACTGTGCCGGTTTTGTGGATCATTTTTATCGTATCAGAAATCACCGATTTTCTGGACGGCATGGCGGCCCGGAAACGCGGGGAAGTGAGCGACATCGGCAAGCTCTACGATCCCTTCGCCGATACCCTGACGCAGCTTACCTATTTTTTCTGTTTTGTCATTGACGGAATTTTGCCGGCACTGTTGTTCCTCCTGGTGTTGTACCGGGAATTCGGCATCCTGTTTATCAGGAATTTGATGCTCCGGAAGGGTATCGCCATGGGGGCCCGTATGGGAGGCAAAATCAAAACCGTGACCTATATTCTGGCCGGATCCTGCGCCCTCCTGGCTTCCAGCGTCCGCCGCCTTGGGCTGGACAACAGCCTTTACCGTATAACATCCATAACCGCCTGCGTCATTTTTCTGATTTCCGTGATACTCGCGGCTTATTCGTTTTTGGATTATGTTTCAGTGTATAGAAAGCACGAGTAGCTGCGGCGGTGCTGGTTGATTATAAAATATGAAGGAACAAGTGAAAGAAGAAATCGCAAAAAAACTTTCTAACGCTGTTGCGGAAAATGATCATGATTTGTTGATATATAAATCTGAATTATCACAAAGCAAAGTAAAATGGATAGATGAATATTTGTATAAATATATAAAGCCCGGAAAAACATTTGTTGAACTTGGGTGTGGTTCCGGAAAACAAATTTTCAAAGTAGAAGAATTAGGATTAAAAGTAACCGGAATAGAAATATCCAAAGGAATGATCCAACGGGCAATAAACAACAAGATAGCCATAGGAAGCAAAGCAGAAATAATTGAAGGTTCATATTTTGATATTCCTTTAAATAATAATAGCGTTGATTATGTACTCTTTCCTAAAAACATAATTGAATGCTCATATAATGAATTTGAAATTGTATGTAATGAAGTATATAGAATATTATATGACGATGGGAAATTTATTATTACCATGAACGAAAATTTTGAAAAATATATGGACCTGAGAAATAGTGATAAATTTAATATAATAAATGGCTGTAATAATAATGAGATACACGTTCCAAATAAAATTGAAGCAATAGAATATCCAACATATTATTGGACGGCTGGTTTTGCAAATTATATAGTAACAAAAAAATTTGTGTTTAATGATATGCTTGATGGAATAGATGCAAAAAAGACAATATTGTTAATATATGGGAAGAAAAAATAGTTGGCAAACCGGTAAGAAAAATCACGCTGCCTGACAGGATTGTATGCATTCCGGCTGTATGCGCTTCGGCCCGAAAAGCCGTCACCAGAGCAAAGGCATCAAGCCCCGCTCTTGGTGGGATTATCCGGAGGAAAAGCCTCTTTAACAAAAGCGCCAGCCAGGCCCGGAGGGGAACTCCCGGGTAGGCGTACGGCGTCATACAGTAAAGGCGACGCCAATGCGTCCGTAAAAGAAGGCGACGACCGTCTAGCGTGCCCGGGGGGTCCCCTCCGGGCCTGGCTGGCGTTAGAACAGCTTTAACTGGGGGTCCCGTTTTAGGGGCCTGCCGTTTGGGGCCAGGGGGATGTTCTCCAGTTCCGAAAGGAAGCGGCTTGGAGGGTCTGAACATTTCCGGTTTCCAAGGGTCCTTGATTGCGCCCATGAAAGCCACAGGCCGCGCCGGGCACGGGTCATGGCCACGTAGAGCAGGCGGCGTTCTTCATCTATGTCTTTGTTTCCGTAAAGGGTAAAGGGGAGTACGCCTTCTTCCAGTCCCGGCAGGAACACCTGGTCAAATTCCAGCCCTTTGGAAGCGTGGATGGTCATGACCTTGACCCCCTGGCGCCGTATGCCTGTCATGCCTTCGGCGCTGCTGCACGCGAGGCCGTCCAGGAGGGAAGGGAGATCCCCTGAAATTTCCGCAATTCTGAGGAGCTCCTTAACCCCTTCGGCATCTTCGAAACGGCGCGCGGGGAAAAGGGAAGCCCATGCCGCTTTTATTTCGTCCCCCGGCGGCGCGGCCCTGCCCGGCTTGGAGCGGAACAGGTTTTCCCTGAGAGCGTTGATCAGCGTTTTTACCGGCTCTTCTTCCCACCAGACCGACTGGCCGGTCAGTTCGAACGGTATGCCGTGGTCGTTCAGGGCTTTGGCGATACCTTCCGCAAGCGCCGCGATACGGACCAGCACGGCGCAGTCCCCGGGACTCAGGCCCTGTTCCCCCTGGCCTGCGGCGTCTGAGTCAATGGCGAAAAAACTGGTCCCACCGACAAGCCCCGCAATGGACCGGGCGATGCCTTCAGCTTCGGACGCAGCGCTGGGATACCCGGTACGGAAGAGCTTCAGTTCCGAATCCGGGGCTTCCAGGGAAACCCCTTTCAGATGTTTCCCTGTCAACTGCCCTGCGGCCCGGATGATAGGCTCAGCGCAGCGGAAACTCCTGGTGAGTTCAAAACGGCAGGCCTCAGGATAATCTTCAAGGAACCGGTCTATGAAGCGCTTGTCTGATCCCCGGAAACCGTAAATGGCCTGGTCCGGATCACCGATAACCCAGAGCGACGGGCTTTCATCGTCCCCAGGAGCAAGACGCCGGATCAAAGCATACTGGGCAAGGTTGATGTCCTGGTACTCATCTACAAAAATATACCTGAACCGCCGGCGCAGTGATCCGAGTACCCTTTCCTGGACCGAAAGAAGCCGGACCGCGCCTGCCACAAGATCCTCAAAATCCAGAGCCCCCATTGTTCTGATGCTTAGGCGGTATTCGCCGTAGAGTTCCTCGATCTGCGGATCCGGCGCAGGACATTCAGCGGCGAAAGGGGAAGAAGTTTCACCCGGCAAAAGGAGGAAGCGCTTTCGCTCTTCAATGTAGTCCCCAAGCCGCCTGGGGGGAGTTTTTTTTCTGCCCCTGAGGTTTTTGCCTCGGGAACAGATGTCCGCCAGCAGCGCGTCCCGTTCTTCTTCGCCGAGTATTTTGAAGTCCTGCCTGAGTCCCGCGGCGGCGTACTCTTCCCGCAGCACCGAGCAGCAGAACGAATGAAACGTCGCTGCGGTAACAGCAGCGGGATCGGCGCTGCCGGAAGGATCCGAAAAACGGAGTATGCGTTCCTTTAATTCCGCAGCGGCTTTTATGGTAAAGCTTACCGCCAGTATAGAAGCGGGATCTGCCCCTTCTTTTTCAATGCGCCTTACAATACGGGCAGAGAGAACCGCGGTTTTTCCGGTTCCCGGTCCGGCGATGATGAGCGCCCATTTGCCGTTAAAAGAGACAGCCTCTTGCTGGGCCTGGTCGGGTACGAACGAAAACGTTCCGTCCTGGCGCGGCGCGGGCGCGCTCCCTTTGGGACCGTCTTTTTTCTTTGCAGCCGTTTTCGGGATACCAGGCGTTTTTTCGGCGCCCCTCTTTCTTTCTTCCGGAAGCTCCTCAAAAAGGGATTCGCCCATGAAAGCAGGAACCTTCCCGCCAAAGACTTTGATGCTCCCGTATTCACCGTCATAGCCGGGGTCCACCAGGACCTTCCCGGAACGCATACGGCCTATGGCTTCTGCGAGGAGTTCTCCTGAAAGGCCCGGAATCCTGAGCCCTTCTATACAGGCAAGATCCTTTTCCATAAGCAGGCTGAACTCGCTGCCGCCCTTTTTTATAAGGTTCCCGTAAGCTGCCTCGACTTTTTTGGAACCTGTCCCGGTCCCCAGAAGCTCCCCGAGAATTTCGTTCAACGGGATGAGTGAATGATACGGCCTGCGGTTGGCAGCCTCTGTATCTGAGGGGCATGCCGCGGTTTCGTCCACCTCACGGTCCGCCAATTCCAGAACCCTGGACATGACCCCTCTGGTAAGGGCCTTCCCGCAGACCGGGCAGATCCCTTCTGCCGCAGCCGCTTCCGCAGGGCCAAGGCATACCCCGCATTTCCGGTGGCCGTCGTAGTGGTACTTCCCTTCCTGGGGGAAGAACTCCACAGTACCGAGAATTTTACCCTCTTCGCGCCAAAGGGCTTTTCTCAAAGAAGCAT